>NZ_CP020699.1 GCF_003611275.1 Sulfitobacter sp. D7 | reverse complement strand
CGCGGGTTCTTTGGTTTCGCACGCGAAACCTGCTTATTTTTCTTCAGAATATAAGAAGGCAACAGCACTATATGTTGTAGATCTTTTAGTATCTTTCAGATCTTTAGAGACAGAATATTGCTCTATAACAATGTTCTAGCGGAATATAGGCACCCGGATACAGGCTTAAAGGTCCCCATCTACGGGACATAGGGTGCCAGGCTACGGTTCTGAAGGCGCCGATTCGCAGGAACTCGGGTACCTGTCCACAGTTTGCGGGAAAACCGGCCCCATCCGGACCAATTTAGGAGGAGGATGGCCTGATAGTATCTTCTATGAGGGGCAAAGGAACCCATTTACGGGGCGCGCAAACACGTAGACGGGTGCCTATAGAAAGATTGAGCGTGGGCACCTTTTCGGTCATACTCGTCGGCAACAAATATCGGATCGCGCCTCAAGCGCGACCTGTGCATCAGAGCAGAGCGCGCCATGGACCCTACTATCCCCCACGAGAAGCTTACAGGTGCACTCCGTCGCCAGTCCGTTAAAAAAAACGTGGCCGCGATTCACGTCTCCGGTAAGCTCACACTGTTGCAGCGGAAGTTGAGCAATGTGCTTTTGCTTAACGCCTATGACACTCTCGTCACGCGCAATAAGCATCAAATCGATGCTCAGACACTTTGTATGATGGTCGGGTATAACTCCAACGATATGGCCACGCTCAAACAATCGCTGCGCAGCTTGGCCGAGACGACGGCAGAATGGGACATGCTCGATTCCAACGGACGGCAGGAATGGGGGGTTTCCGCCCTCCTTTCCTATGCAAAGCTTTCAGGTGGGGTCTGCGAGTATGCATATTCTCCGGCACTGGCTGAAAAGCTTCACGACCCAAAGGTTTTCGCGCTTATCAATCTTAATATCCAGCGAAGGTTCACCTCGGGCCATGCACTAGCATTATACGAAAATTGTTATCGTTTCGTGCGTACCGGTTCTACGGGCTGGTGGCCGATCGAGCTGTTTCGGCGCCTCATGGGGGTTGAGGGCAGCGCCTATTACGAAAGCTTCAAACACCTTAACGCTAAGATCATTAAGCCCGCCGTGGCCGAGGTGAATAAAACATCGAACATTCTGATCACGCCTGAACTGCATAAGATGGGAAGGCAGGTCAGCGATGTTCGGTTTTTGATAAAAGAAAACCCACAGCTGGCCATGCTCGACATCGACGACGGGGAGGCGCTACGTCAAGGCCCGGTTTATGGCCACCTCATGGAGTTGGGCGTAAGTGACCGACTGGCGCGCCAATGGATCACGGAGCATGGAGAAGCCTATGTTTCGGAAAAGATTTCTTATCTAAAGGGCAGGGGGCCGGTCGATAGCCCAGTTGGCTATCTGCGGGCTGCTTTGCGGAACGACTATAAAGCCGCCTCTTCGCCCGAGCCTACGCCCAAAGCGAAAGAGGCAGCGGTTCAGCGCCAAAAGCGAAATCTGGCGGTCGATAACGTAGAAGCCAAACGCGCCACGGTTGTCGAGGAAGAGCGTAAAGCGCGGGCTGCGATCATGGCGCGGGTTGGAGAGATCGTCGACTCTCGTTCTCCCACCCAGCGGGATGCCGATCGGCGGCTGTTCCTTGCCTGGCTTGATGACGAGCTGTTAAAGTCAGAGTTTTCACGGCTCGGCTGGAAAGCGGCACTCTGTGCGAAGGAGATGCGGGCGTTCTGGTCGGAGATGATTCCCGATGCCTTTGAGGAAACTTCTTGAGGGCCGGGTGTTAATCATTCCGGGTCATCGCGCAAAAAATTAGCGGAATTCGGCGTTTATCTCCCAAAACCTGCTGAAAATTGAAATTTTCTGTTTCGGCCCTAGTCACAAGCCCATCAATCAGATAAGTCTAGGTTGAATTTTTTGACTGCCACATTTTGTCCATAATTAGTATTCCACATGCGTTCTGGGGGCGCGGGTCATTTGAAACATCAATTTATCGATTATGGCTCCGTTTCGGAGGCCAACTCTTTAGCGCCTGGGCGCGATTCACGCTACGCACGTTGGGGGAAAGCGCTCTTTGACCTTGGTCTAGGGCTGATGCTGCTGCCGGTTTTGCTGCCAGTAATCCTCGTTCTTTGTGTCCTTGTCGCGATGGATGGCGGGCTGCCAATTTTCGGCCATAAACGGATCGGGAAGGATGGCCGCGAATTTCGCTGCTGGAAGATTCGAACCATGGTTGTGGATGCTCAGGAGCGTTTGAAAAAGCACTTGGCCGACAATCCGGAAGCTGCGGCTGAATGGCAGCAGAATTTCAAACTGGAAAATGATCCGCGGATTACACGGATCGGCCGGTTCCTGCGCAAAAGCAGCCTTGATGAACTGCCGCAACTGTTCAACGTATTCCGGGGCGAGATGAGTTTTGTTGGGCCCCGCCCGGTCGTGCGCGATGAATTGCTTCGCTATGGGTTGCATCAGCAGGTGTATATGAGCATGCGACCCGGTGTGACTGGGCTATGGCAGGTTTCTGGCCGCAACGATGTGGCCTACGACCAGCGCGTTTCGATGGATGTGCAATACGCCCGTGAGGTCAGCCTGACCGAGGATGTGCGGATCGTGGCGAAGACCGTCTCTTCCGTCCTTTCTCTGACGGGCAAGTAAAACGCCTAGCGATGATCAGACACGGTAGTAGGTTAGAAACTACCGTGTCTTGGATTGCGCTAAGGCATTGCAACTCGATCATCGGCTTGCCTGATGGCTCAGGTCAGCCTTCCGAGCGTCTCGCTTAGAGAAAGCCGAAGTGAGGCAAAGACCCTAGCATTCCTTGACGCCCATCTCGACGATCTGTTTTCCGCTGATCTTATAGAGGCCACTGACCCTATATCGCCCTGTGCTTAGGTACCAACTTCTTAAAGCGGGCGGATAGTAGTTGGAGATTATCAGCGACGCGCGCTCGAACACCCGCTGGTCAAGATTTCTTCCATATGAGCTGGGTCCGTGAAACCCAAAGGTTGTATCGGAGGAAATACATGTCTGCGGCAAACCCAGATACATCGTACATGTTGAATAACACATCGCACCAGTAATCTTGATGGGGCGCTGAGATTGGCGCAATTCCCCCAGTCTCAATAGCCGCGCCCTGAGCAGCCCTCCGCGGTCGTTGTGAACGACCATCGGGCTGGATTGTAAGCGTGCCGAGGTTTGGGCCGAGGCTGAAGCCCCATACACGACCAACAGGCTGGTGATTACTGCTTTGGTTAGACCCTGAACACAAGACTTCATTTGGCGGCGAGCGCCATCGGACAGTATTTGCATTTTCCCACTCCATTCAACGCAAGGCCAAACTTCTGGCCGTGCCGCGTGCCCCCACGCTGAGGCAGAAGAACAGATCGGGATTAACTGCGGGTTTTGCCGGTAAGGTTCTCTTGTTTCAATTTAGTGAAAACTAATTAGGGTGAGTCCGATGAACGCAAAAAGCCCCCGCAAAGTGCGAGGGCTTTCGTAGGCCGTAGAACTTATTTAGGTGATCAGTTCGTGCTGGGTGTGCTCGGCGTGCTCGGTGTTGAACCACCGCCAGCTACAGCACCCAGAAAAACGGCGCCCGCGATAGGTGCGACCACAGGTACGAAGTTTGTGATTGGCAAATTCGGGTCGGGCAGACCGAGGCACGCCTGACTGTTTACGTTTGCCGGGTCTTCACAATTAATCGGCGGAGTTGCAGGCGTTACCTGCTGCGCCAGGGCAGTTTGCGCCGAGAATACCGCGGCTCCTGCCATCAACAATTTTACGATCGACATAATAGCCTCCAATCAAATCTGCCTCTGTATCGCACAGTTTGCTTGAAAGATGAAGCCATCTTGGGGTTTGCGGCGCGAAATTGGCTAAAATGCCCCCTAAAGGTCCAAGAAACTTGCATCAAGGCGCATGGTGACCGATACAGGCGCTGCGCTGCGGCAGAGTGCTGGGCAGGCTTTTGCTTCAAGGTTTTGATATTATGGAAATTTCACGCACCATCGGAAGAGACTCCGGCCATCAAGCGCCTTCTGCATCGACCTCGGCTGACGAAGACGTCATCGACCTCGGAACTCTGTTCTCGACCCTCTGGCGCGGAAAATGGCTTATCGCCCTTGGTGTGCTCGTCGCTATGCTGATCGGCGGATACTACGCCTACATCGCGGCGACGCCCCTATATCGCTCGACTGCAGTGGTGATTCTTGAAACGAATCAAGACCAGATCGTCGACCTTCAAAGCGTCGTCGGTGGGCTTTCCGGCGATACTTCCGAGGTTAATTCCGAAGTCGAAGTTTTGCGCGCCCGTAGTCTGATGCGCAAGGTCGTGGACCGGCTCGATCTTACGAGAGACCCTGAATTCAACGTAGAATTGCAATCCGAGTCCTTGAAGAGCCAGATCAAATCACTGGTCGGGCTCGGCGCCCCGGCGACAGTGCTTTCGCCGGAACAGGAAGAGCAACGTATCCGAGACGCAGTGATCTCGAAACTGCTTGAGGCGGTCACTGTCCGTAACGTGCCGCTGAGCCTCGTTTTCCAAGTGACTGTCGAAACTGAAAGCGCCCGCAAATCCGCGTTGATCGCGGATACCATCGTCGACCTCTATATCCTCAACCAGATAGAGGTGAAATTCGAAGCGACCGAGCAAGCCACGCTTTGGCTCAGTGAGCGCGTTGCAGCACTTCAATCCAAGCTGGAGGAAGCCGAAGCGAAGGCCTCTGAATTTAGTGCCGCGACTGAACTGGTATCTGTCGAAGGGCTGCGTGCCCTTGAGCGCCAGATCAAGGAATTGCGGGATCGCATCGCCACAGCGCAGGTCAATCGCAGTACGCAAGAGAACCGGATTGAAGCGATGGAAGAAGCGGGAAGTCGTGCGGAGCAGGCCGACGCTTCGAATGACCCTCAGCTTGAGCGGTTTCTGCCCCGGGTGGAAAGCGACCCGGAAATCGCGGAAGCTTTCGACACGCGGTTCCAAATCGTTCTTCAGCGCAGTCGTTCGGATCTTGCCCGTGCTGACCAACAACTCGCCGCTCTCCGAGCATCGGAAGCCGAACTTAGCGCCCAAATTTCACGTCAGAACGAAGACTTGATAACACTACAGCAGCTCACCCGCGAGGCAGAAGCAACGCGCGTGCTTTATGAGTATTTCCTATCCCGTCTGAACGAGACTTCGGCGCAGCAAGGCATACAGCAGGCCGACAGTCGCATCCTGTCTGACGCCGTGGTGCCCAATCAGCCTTCCGCGCCCCGTAAATCATTGATCCTCGCCATGTCAGCGATCCTCGGGTTGCTTTTGAGCGCGGGCCTCATTCTGCTGCGCGAAATGCGTAACAATAGCTTCCGGACGGCGCGCGAACTCGAAGGCACGACGGGCTATACGGTCTTGGGTCAAATCCCGGCGATGCCGGCGGCATCCCGCGCGAAGGTTTTGCAGTATCTGTCGGACAAGCCTACGTCGGCCGCTGCCGAAGCCGTGCGGAACCTGCGTACATCTTTGATGCTTTCGAACGTGGACAATCCGCCGAAGGTTGTCATTTCTACGTCCTCGGTTCCGGGCGAGGGTAAGACGACCAATTCGCTCGCGCTGGCGCAGAACCTTTTGGGCCTCGGCAAGCGCGTGCTTTTGGTCGAAGGGGACATCCGGCGGCGCACATTGCATCAATACTTCAAGGACATGCCTGAAAAGGGCATCGTGTCGGTGCTGAGCGGCGAGCTGGCGCTCAAGGATGCCATTCACCGGACCCAAGGGTTTGGCGCCGATATCTTGGGTGGTGAAAAATCAAGCACCAATGCCGCGGACCTTTTCGCCTCCGACCGGTTTCGGGCGCTTATCGAAGAAGCGCGCGAGGCTTATGACATGGTGATCATCGATACCCCGCCGGTACTCGTCGTTCCGGACGCCCGTATCATCGCCGATCAAGCCGACGCGATTATCTTTACCGTGCAGTGGGATAAGACGAGCAAGACCCAAGTCGAAGAATCGCTGCGCATGTTCCACAACTCTGGACAGCGCATCACGGGCCTTGTTCTGAGCCAGATTAGCCCGAAAGGGATGAAGCGATACGGGTACGGCGGCACCTACGGGGCCTACTCAGGTTATGGCGCGAAATACTATACGAACTAAATGACGGGTGTTTTTGCGGGACT
Source organism: Sulfitobacter sp. D7 (assembly GCF_003611275.1). NCBI lineage: Bacteria > Pseudomonadati > Pseudomonadota > Alphaproteobacteria > Rhodobacterales > Roseobacteraceae > Sulfitobacter > Sulfitobacter sp. D7. The sequence goes on along the minus strand of NZ_CP020699.1, from coordinate 75,595 downwards.
GTGGCATTAACGAAGTCGCTTGGTGACGACCCTGATTTGGACGCCGAGCAGGCCAGGTAGATCGCCGTGCAAGCGCCATCGCATCCGCGGAAGCGTATTCTCTGCGCTATTCATCAGCGAACTGTTCGCGAACGCATAATCCAAGGCTCCTCTCCGCCACTTCAATTACATATTTGATTAAAAAGTAGGCGGGCAGCATCAAAAGTGACCTCTAAGTCTAACTGCCCGGGGGAAGTGAAGCTCTTATCGCTCGATTGATTGCTGCAGTGCAGTATCGTGGGGCATCACAGAAGCGAGCACCCTCCCAACCCTTCGCAGTTTGTCCCTTGCGCGGTGGCACAGCGCCAAACTGGAACATACGAGTGATTTGACATGGATTTATCAGCGCAAATGCTGATCTTCGCCACCGTGGTCGAGCGAGGGAGCATTTCCGCGGCGGCGCGGTCCATGGGCCAAACCCCATCCGCTGTCAGCAAGCAGATCAGTCTTTTGGAGGATCACGCGCACTTTCGTCTACTCAACCGCACGCGGACCGGCGTTTTGCCGACCCCGGAAGGTCAGGAATTCTATCTCAAATGTCAGGCCATGGCAGAGAAGTTCAAGGACGCTGAAGCGCATATATCTAACCTTGATGATGTGCCGCGCGGCAAATTGCGGATCGCCTCGACGGTGGCTTTCGGTAAATCTCAACTAATCCCGGCCTTGCCTGTGTTTCTGGAGATGAACCCAGAGGTTGAGGTATCTCTTGAACTGATGGATCGCGAGATTGACCTGCAAACAGAGGGCTTCGACGCGGCGGTAAGTTTTGCCGAGCAGCATAAGAACCCCGATGTCGTCGTGCGCCGGATAATGCATAGCCACCGCGTGCTCTGCGCGGCGCCGCACTATATCGAGCGACGCGGGACACCAACCAGCTTCGCCGATCTGTCAGAGCACAACTGCCTGAGGATCGCCGGAAATAGCCGTCGGAACGCATGGAGCGATGTCGAGGCGGGTGAGGCGCAGCCGTTCGACGCGGATGGGGATTTCGAAGGCAACAGTACAGATGTGATCTTTCACGCCGCCCTTGCCGGCATCGGTATTGCGCGGCTGCCCAGCTATCTGGTGGACGCGAAACTGCAGTCGGGTGAGTTGCTGCGGATCTTGCCCGGTTATGCGCCTGCCAGCACCGATATCGTCGTGCAGTTCGCGGGCCGGCGAAATCTCCCCCCGAAGACCCGCGCCTTCATTGATTTCTTGGTGTCAGAGTTTCGCCCCGCTACAGCGCCACCAGTTCAGAAGGTGGCGGGGCACCCATGACCAAGACCCTAAGCATCGTTGTTGTCGAAGAAGATCAAGAGCGCGCGATTGCGATCGTGGACGCGCTGAAAGAGGCCTGCGTTTGTGACGTTTTCGTTGTCGGCAATTCCAGTGGCCTCGCCCGCAAGATCGCCGCCCATGTGCCCGACATTGTGCTGATCGACGCAGGCAACCCGACACGCGACGTGATGGAGGAACTGACGCTGGCGTCTGGCCCGTTGGAGCGTCCTGTGGCGATGTTCGTATCCGGTGCGGCTGGCGGGCTGGCACAGGCGGCGATTGAGGCGGGGCTTTCGGCCTATGTTGTCGATGGGCTCGCGCCGGGCCGACTAAAGCCGGTGATGGACACTGCGATTGCGCGTTTTGCGATGGTGCGTCAGATGCGCAGCGAATTGGCCGAGACACGCCGCGCTTTGGAAGAACGCAAGGTGATTGACCGTGCAAAGGGGCTGTTGATGAAGGCCAAGGGCCTTGATGAGGAAGCCGCTTATGCCCTCCTGCGGAAGGCCGCGATGGACCAAGGGCGGCGGGTGGCTGATGTGGCCGAAGCACTGGTGACCGCGTCGGGGCTGCTCGGATGAAGACGACGACCATCCCTGTTGCTTACGTCCCCTTGGTGGATGCCGCGCCCTTGATCGTGGCGCATGAGTTGGGCTTTGCCGAAGCTGAGGGCATTGCGCTGGACTTGACCGCCGCGCCGTCGTGGTCATCACTACGAGACATGCTGGCCTTTGGCCGTGTCGACGCTGCGCATATGCTGTCGCCGCTGCCGGTTGCAATGGCGATGGGGTTGGGCGGGGTCGCGACCGCACTGTCGGCGGTGTCGGTCCTGTCGGTCAACGGCACTGTTATAGGGGTTGGCAAACCGCTCGAAGACCGGCTGCGCGCTTTGGGCTATGACTTCGACTTTGTTGATCCTTTCAAGGCGGCAGAAGCACTTGCACAGGTCCGCCGCGGACCGATCGTATTTGGGGTGCCATTCCCGTTTTCGATGCATGTTGAACTGTTGCGCTACTGGAGCCGGGCATCAGCACTCGGACCGGACGGGATCGTAATCCGCACCGTGCCGCCTGCGCTTATGGCAAGCGCACTGGCAGCGGGGGAGGTGGACGCCTTTTGCGTAGGCGAGCCTTGGGGGTCGGTTGCGGTCGAGCGCGGCGTCGGTGCATTGCTCCTGCCGGGCAAGGCGATCTGGAGTTTTGCACCCGAAAAGGTCTTGGCCGTGCGCACCAACTGGGCAGAGGCCGAGCCCGATCTACTTGCCCGTCTGTTGCGCGCGACATGGAAGGCGGGCCGGTGGTTGGCCGACCCGAATGTTCATGCGGCCGCCAGCGATCTGTTGTCGCGCAAAGCCTATCTGGATGTGCCGTCGGAACTTATCAACCGGGCCTTGTCGGGGCACTTGATCGTCTCGTCCCGCGGGGCGCACCGCCAGATTGATGGATTTCTCGAGTTTCACCGTGGCGCTGCTACCTTTCCGTGGCGCAGCCAATCACGGTGGATCGCGCAACATTTGTGTCAGTCGTACGGCAGCGGCAATCCCACTGCGGATACGATTGCGAACGTGTTCCGCTCAGATCTACATCGTTTGCATCTTAGCAAGCTGGACCCTGATTTGCCCGGCGCATCGGAAAAGGTCGAAGGGGCGATTCCGCGCGCTACGCCGGTGGCTTCAGCGGGGGGAAGGCTGACTTTATTGCCGAATGAGTTTTTCGACGGCCAGATTTTCGATCCTTCCGCGCTGTAGGCGACTATTTTTTATGCAACGGCAAAACGTCTCCGACTTTTTCGCTGGATAATGACCTCATAGGGTTGAGAACGCGCTGCATTGCGGCATGATCGAAGCTGCATCCACAATGGCGTGGCTTGCACCGAATTCCTCCCGATGACTGGGATACGTTGAGCAGGGCCGCTCGCTTTCCATCGTTTGCAACGATGGTCAGTGAGCGGCCTTTTTTATTTGCCCGATCCACCTCCCCTCGGCTCGGACGCCCTCAAAAGGACCAACCATGAAACACCTTATCCTTGGCCTTGCGGCCTCGACCGTGATGACCAGCGCCGCCTACGCTGAACTGCTTGACCTTGAAAAGGACGTGCTGACCTTCGGTTTTATCAAGCTGACAGACATGGCCCCGCTCGCCATCGCCTATGAGCAGGGCTACTTCCTTGATGAGGGGCTTTTTGTCACCTTGGAAGCCCAGGCCAATTGGAAAGTGCTGTTGGATGGGGTGATCGACGGCCAGTTGGACGGCGCGCATATGCTGGCCGGGCAGCCCTTGGCGGCGACCATCGGCTACGGGACTGAGGCGCATATCATCACGCCCTTTTCGATGGACCTGAACGGCAACGGGATCACCGTCTCCAATGAGGTCTGGGAAAAGATGCTGCCCAACATTCCCAAGATGGCCGATGGACGGCCCGAGCATCCGATTTCAGCCGAGGCGCTGGTGCCGGTGATCGAAGAGTTCAATGCCAAGGGCGAGGCTTTCAACATGGGGATGGTGTTCCCTGTCTCAACCCATAATTACGAGCTGCGTTATTGGCTGGCTGCAGGCGGGATTAACCCCGGATACTACAGCCCTGATAACATTTCGGGGCAGATCGGGGCGGATGTCTTTTTGTCGGTGACACCACCGCCGCAGATGCCTGCCACCTTGGAAGCCGGGACGATCCACGGTTATTGCGTGGGCGAGCCTTGGAACCAGCAGGCGGTGTTCAAAGGCATCGGCGTGCCGGTCATCACCGACTATCAACTGTGGAAGAACAACCCCGAAAAGGTATTCGGCATCACCGATGCTTTCGCTGAGGAAAACCCCAACACCACCAAGGCGGTTGTCCGGGCACTCATTCGCGCGGCCATGTGGCTGGATGAAAACAATAATGCCAACCGCCCCGAAGCCGTCGAGATTCTCAGCCGCCCTGAATATGTCGGCGCCGATTACGAGGTGATTGCCAATTCAATGACCGGCTTTTTCGAGTTCGAGAAAGGCGACAAACGCGACATCCCCGATTTCAACGTCTTCTTCCGGCACAACGCGACCTACCCCTATTATTCGGACGCGATTTGGTACCTGACCCAGATGCGCCGCTGGGGTCAGATTGCTGAGCCAAAATCCGACGCATGGTTCAAGGACGTTGCCGCCAGCGTCTACCGCCCGGAAATCTATCTGGAGGCCGCCCGGTCGCTGGTCGACGACGGCTTGGCGAAGGAGGAAGACTTCCCCTGGGAGGCCAACGGCTTCAAGGCCCCGACACCTGCGGCTGACATCATCGACGGCATTCCCTTCGATGGCCGCGCCCCCAACGCCTATCTCGACAGCCTGCCAATCGGGTTGAAAGGCGATCAAACCGTGGTCGGCGACGAAGTTCAGGGCTGAGGCCCGGCGGCACCGGCGAGCCGTCTCGCCCGTGCCTTTCCCATTCCTGCAGGAGACAGTTCGATGAGCACCGCAGACCCGAATTTTACCGCTGATCCGGCACGCACGGCGCGCCTTGAGAGGCGCTTCACCCGGATCAACACCGCCGATAAGTGGTTTCAGGTTATTGGGCTGGCATGGCTGACCCCGATCCTGAAAGCCGTCGCTGGTGATAACCCTAAGGCGCAAGTCGCCGAGATCTGGCGTCTGTTGGGGGTGCCATTGCTTGCGATCATCGGGTTCCTCGCGCTTTGGGCGACATTGGCCCCGACAGTGCAAACCTCGCTCGGCGCGATCCCCGGCCCGGCACAGGTATGGTCTGAGGCGGTCACCCTGCATGAGGACGCGCAGGCCAAGGCCGAGAGCCGTGCCAAATTCGAAGCGCAGGTCGCGGTTTTGAATGAACGCCGCGTCGAACAGGGCATGCCCCCTGTTGAGCGCGCCTATACCGGTGCGCCGACGTATTACCAACAAATCTGGACCTCAATTCAAACCGTGTTCTTCGGCTTTCTGATCGCCAGTGCGGTGGCAATCCCGCTTGGCATCGCGGCGGGCCTCTCGCCCACGGCCAACGCGGCGTTGAACCCGATCATTCAGATTTTCAAACCGGTCTCCCCGCTGGCTTGGCTGCCGATCGTGACGATGGTGGTCTCCGCCGTTGCGGCCTCAAATGATGGCTTGCTGTCCAAGTCCTTCTTGGTCTCGGCCATTACCGTGACGCTTTGTTCGCTTTGGCCGACGCTGATCAACACTGCACTGGGCGTGGCGAGCATCGACAAGGATTTGGTGAATGTCTCGAAGGTGCTGAAGATGAACACCTGGACCAAGATCACCAAACTGGTCCTACCCTCCGCCCTACCGCTGATCTTTACCGGGCTGCGGCTGTCGCTCGGGGTGGGCTGGATGGTGCTGATCGCCGCGGAAATGCTGGCGCAGAATCCGGGTCTTGGAAAATTCGTCTGGGACGAGTTTCAGAACGGGTCTTCCAGTTCGCTCGCCCGGATCATGGTCGCTGTGCTGACCATCGGCATCATCGGTTTCCTGCTGGACCGGGTGATGTACGCCCTGCAGTCGCTCTTTACCTTCACGAACAACCGCTGAGCTGTGCTGCGGCGATAGCGGAAAGGAACACTCACATGAGCATTCTGAAACTCGATCATGTCAGCCAGAGCTTTGGCTCGGGCACCCATGCGACCCATGTGCTGAAGGACATCAACCTGGATGTGCGTGAGGGGGAGTTCCTCGTCCTGCTCGGCTTTTCCGGCAGTGGCAAGACGACCCTCATCAACCTGATGGCGGGGCTGGAGCAGCCGTCCAAGGGAAAGGTCAGCTTCAAGGGCAAACCCGTCACCGGGCCGGGGCCGGAACGCGCGATGATCTTTCAAAGCTATTCGCTGATGCCTTGGTTAACCGTCAGCGGCAATGTCGGCCTCGCGGTGGACACGGTCTTCCCCGGTCTGTCCAAGGCAAAGCGCGCCGAGAAGGTCGCGCATTACGTCAAGATGGTGGGCCTTGGCCATGCCGCTACGCGCCGCCCGGCGGAGCTTTCGGGCGGGATGCGGCAGCGGGTCAATGTGGCCCGCGCGCTGGCGATGAACCCTGAAGTGCTTTTGCTGGATGAGCCATTGTCGGCACTCGACGCGCTGACCCGCGCCAATCTCGCTGATGAGATTGAGCACATTTGGGAGGCCGACAAGAAGACCTGTGTGCTGATCACCAACGATGTGGACGAGGCGATCATCCTTGCCGACCGGATCATCGCCCTGAACCCAGATGGAACGTTGGGCAAAGAGTTCCCCGTCAAGATCCCGCGCCCTCGGGACCGGGGCCGCATGAACACCAATGAAACCTTCAAAAGCCTGCGCGCGGATGTGACCAAATACCTGATGGATGTTGGGATTGAGGCCAAGGTCGAGGGCACCCGACTTTTGCCGAACGTGACCCCGATCCACGGCCTCCCCGCCGCTCTGGCCGAAGCAGAGAAGAGCACATTGCGCAGCCGTTATCTGGATTTCAGCCAGCTTCACAAAGTCTACCCCACGCCCAAAGGCCCGCTGACGGTGGTCGAGAATTTCGATCTTAAGATCGAGAAGGGAGAGTTCATTTCGCTGATTGGCCATTCAGGTTGCGGCAAGTCGACAGTTTTGACCATGGCGGCGGGGCTGAACGACATATCGAAGGGCTCCATCGTGTTGGACGGCACCCATGTGGAGGGCGCCGACCCTGAGCGCGCCGTGGTGTTCCAATCGCCCAATCTGTTCCCCTGGCTCAGCGCCAAAGAGAATGTGGCGATCGGTGTCGACAAGGTCTACCCCCGCGCCTCGCAGGCCGAGCGTCAGGATGTGGTGGAGTACTATCTGGAGCGGGTCGGGCTGGGCGATGCGATGGACAAGCGGGCAAGCGATATGTCCAACGGTATGCAGCAGCGTGTCGGTATCGCCCGGGCCTTTGCGCTCAGCCCCAAGCTGCTGTTGCTTGATGAGCCGTTTGGCATGCTCGACAGCCTGACGCGTTGGGAACTGCAAGAAGTGCTGATGGAGGTCTGGTCGCGCACCAAGGTCACGGCGATTTGCGTCACCCATGATGTGGACGAGGCGATCTTGCTGGCTGACCGCGTGGTCATGATGACCAACGGGCCGCAGGCTACCATTGGCAAGATCACGCAGGTCGATCTGCCCCGGCCCAGAACGCGCAAGATGCTCCTGCAGCATCCTGACTACTACGGCTACAGGCAAGAGGTGCTCGATTTCCTTGAGGAATATGAGCACGGCGCAAAACCCAAGCCCAAAACCCCTGAAACAATGGCGGCGGAGTGAACCCATGAAACAAAGACTGGTCATCATCGGCGCTGGCATGGCATCGGGCCGCGTCATCGAACATCTGGTTGAGACCGATCCGGATGCCTTTGACATCACCCTGTTCAACGCGGAGGCGCGGGGGAATTACAACCGCATCATGCTGAGCCCGGTGCTGTCGGGCGAAAAGACCTATGAGGAAATCGTCACCCATGACAGCGATTGGTATGCCGCACAGGGAGTGACCTGTCGCTTTGGCGAGTCTGTGTCGGGCATCGATCCGACGATGAAGGTGGTCTCCGGTCAGAGTGGCCATCTCCCATATGACAAGCTAATCATCGCCACCGGCTCTGCGCCCTTCATCATTCCGGTTCCCGGTAAAGACCTGCCGGGCGTCGTCACCTATCGTGATCTGGACGATACCAATGCGATGATAAGCGCAGCGGGGAAGGGCGGCAAAGCCGTGGTCATCGGCGGTGGGCTTTTAGGGTTGGAGGCCGCAGCCGGTCTTGCCGAACGTGGCATGGAGGTCACGGTGGTGCATCTGATGGGCCACCTCATGGAGCGGCAATTGGATGAGGCGGCCGGTTACCTGTTGCGCAAGGACCTAGAGGGGCGCGGCATCAGCATCCGCACGCAGGCCTCAACCAAGGCGATCATCGGTGCGGGCCGTGCCGAGGCCGTTTTGCTGGAGGACGGGGAAACCCTTCCAGCCGATCTGGTGGTCATGGCCGTTGGCATCCGGCCCGAAACCCGGCTCGCGACCGACGCGGGGCTGACGGTTGCGCGGGGCATCGAGGTGAATGCGCAGATGCAGACGTCGGACCCGGACATCTTTGCCGTGGGCGAATGCGTGGAATTTGACGGGCAACTTTTCGGGCTTGTGGCGCCGCTTTATGATCAGGCCAAAGTTCTGGCGCGGAGTCTGCTGGAGGGGGTCGACGCTTTCATCGCGAAGGATACTGCCACCAAGCTGAAAGTAACCGGCTGCGATCTGTTCAGCGCGGGTGACTTTGCTGAAGGGGAAGGGCGCGAAGACATCGTGCTGCGTGACCCTGCACGGGGCATCTACAAGCGGCTGGTGATTGAGGGCGACCGGCTGATTGGTGCTGTGATGTACGGCGACACGGCAGATGGCAATTGGTTCTTCCAGTTAATCAAGGACGGCACCGATATCGACGAGATGCGCGAGACGCTCATCTTCGGACCGGCATTTCAGGGGGGCGATACCGCGGACCCGCTCTCAGCCGTTGCAGCATTGCCGCGTGAGGCGGAAATTTGCGGCTGCAACGGCATTTGCAAAGGCACCATCACCGACGCCATCGCGGGCGGTGCGACGGATTTGGCCGCGATCAAGGCGGCGACCAAGGCCAGTGCGTCCTGCGGGACCTGCACAGGGCTGGTCGAACAGGTTTTGCAGGTCACACTGGGCGATGACTTCGTCATGCCGACTGCCCAGCCCATCTGCCCCTGCTGTGACCTAACCCATGAGGACATCCGCCTGCTGATTAAGTCGCAGGAGTTGAAGTCCAAAGAGGCCGTTTGGCAGGAGTTGGGCTGGAAAACCCGCAACGGCTGTCACATTTGCCGCCCCGCGGTGAACTTCTATCTGCTGGCCGATTGGCCGCTAGAGTATCAAGACGACCCACAGAGCCGTTTTGTGAACGAACGCAAACACGCGAATATTCAAAAAGACGGCACATTCAGCGTCGTGCCGCGCATGTGGGGCGGGATCACCAACCCGGCCGAATTGCGCGCCATTGCCGACGCCGCGGACAAATACGATGTGCCGACGGTCAAGGTCACAGGCGGTCAGCGCATTGATCTGTTGGGCGTGAAGGGCGAAGACCTGCCCTATATCTGGGCCGATCTGAACAAGGCGGGGCTCGTTTCGGGCCATGCTTATTCAAAAGGGCTGCGCACGGTAAAAACCTGTGTCGGCACCGACCACTGCCGTTTTGGCACGCAGGACAGCACCGGCCTAGGCATCAAGCTGGAACAGGCGCTCTGGGGGTCATGGACGCCGCACAAAGTCAAGCTGGGTGTCTCCGGCTGCCCGCGCAACTGTGCCGAAGCCACCTGCAAGGACGTTGGGATCATCTGCGTCGACAGCGGCTATCAGGTGAGCGTCGCCGGCGCAGCGGGGATGGATGTCAAAGAGACCGAGCGCCTTTGTGATGTCGGCACCGAACAAGAGGCGATTGATGTGACGATTGCCTTTGTCCAACTCTACCGTGAGCACGCCAAATACCTCGACCGCGCCTATAAATGGGTCGCCAAGGTTGGGCTCGATTGGGTGCAGGCCCGCATCGCCGACCCCGAGGAACGCGCACGGCTGATCGCAGCATTTGAGCTCAGCCAATCCATCTATCGCAAAGACCCCTGGGCCGAGCACGCCAAAACGGCAGAGCGGTACCAGCCCCTCGCCAATCTGACACTGGAGGCCGCGGAATGAACTGGATCGACATCGGCGGGATAGACGAAATTCCCCTGCGCGGCGCGCGCAAGATCAAGACGGCACTTGGCTGCGTGGCCCTTTTCCGCACTGGCGAGGCGGAGGTTTTCGCCACCACCGATAGCTGCCCGCACAAGGGTGGACCGCTGTCCGAAGGGATCGTTCATGGTCAATCCGTCACTTGCCCGCTGCACAACTGGGTGTTCGACCTGAACACCGGACAGGCGCAGGGCGAAGAGGGGGCCATCTCCACATATCCTGCGCGGGTAGAGGCTGGGCGCATCCTGATTGATGCGACCAAGCTCGCAAGTCGGAGTGCCGCGTGATGGACGGCTCCGCCATGCCAGTGGTGCGCTCGACCTGTCCCTATTGCGGCGTGGGCTGTGGCGTGCTGCTGCGCGCGGATGGGGCAGGCGGTTTGGATGTGCGCGGCGATCCTGATCACCCGGCGAACCGTGGGCGGCTCTGCTCCAAAGGGGCGGCACTGGGAGAGACCGTGGGTCTGGAAAACCGTCTGCTGACCCCCCGTGTTGACGGGCAGGACATGGGCTGGGACCGGGCCTTGCAGCATGTCGCCGACCGGTTCTCGCAAACGATTGCGCAGCACGGCCCAGATAGCGTCGCCTTCTATGTCTCTGGCCAGATGCTGACAGAGGATTACTACGTCGCCAACAAGCTGATGAAAGGCTTCATCGGGTCGGCCAATATCGACACGAACTCCCGGCTCTGCATGGCCTCTTCGGTCGCTGGCCACAAGCGCGCCTTTGGCAGCGACACCGTGCCCGGGACCTATGAAGACATCGACGAGGCCGACCTTGTTGTGCTTGTGGGGTCGAACCTCGCTTGGTGTCATCCTGTACTGTACCAACGCCTGCTGGGGGCACGCGCAGCCCGTGGGACCAAGATTGTGGTGATCGACCCCCGCCGGACCGCGAGCTGTGATGGCGCCGATATGCATCTGGCCTTAGAGCCCGGCTCAGATGTGGCGCTTTTCAATAGGCTCTACAGCGAAATCTACGATGGCGGCGCCTGTGATGCGGATTTTCTGCGCCATACCAGCGGCTATGACGAAACCCTGCACACGGCACGTATCGAAAGCGGGGCCGCAACCGGGCTGAGCGAAGCGGAAATAATAGCTTTCTGCCGCCTCTGGATGCAGCATGAGAAGGTCGTGACGATCTATTCGCAGGGCGTGAACCAGTCGACCAGCGGCTCCGACAAGGTCAATGCGATCCTGAATTGCCACCTCGCCACCGGTCGGATCGGCAAGCCCGGTTGCGGCCCATTCTCGGTGACCGGACAGCCCAATGCGATGGGCGGGCGCGAGGTTGGTGGGCTGGCCAACATGTTGGCCTGTCATCTGGAACTGGAGAATGCCGATCACAGTGCTGCCGTGCGTGATTTCTGGGGCGTGCCCTCCCTACCCAATAAGCCGGGCCTCAAAGCGGTCGACATGTTTCAAGCGGTGGGCGACGGGCGGATCAAAGCGCTGTGGATTATTCACACCAATCCCGCCGTTTCCATGCCCGAAGCCGATGCTGTGCGTGATGCAATTTCCGAATGCCCCTTCGTCGTTGTCAGCGACATTACCGATCAGACCGACACGGCGCGGCTGGCCGACGTGCTTTTGCCCGCCACTGCATGGGCTGAAAAGGACGGCACCGTCACCAATTCCGACCGTACCATCAGCCGCCAGCGCAGCGTACTGCCCGCACCCGGCCAAACCCGCCCGGATTGGCTTATTCTGACCGAGGTGGGGCGGCGGATGGGGTTCGAAACGGGATTTCAGTTTGACAGAGTGGCAGAGATTTTTCGCGAATATGCAGCTCTTTCTGGCATTGCGGGACGGTTCGAACGGGACTTTGATATCTCGGGTTTGGCCAAGATCACAGACCAGCAATATGATGATTTCTCCCCGCAGCGCTGGCCGGTCACCGCGGCGCGCGAGGGCGGGCGGTTCTTTGCGGATGGGCAGTTCTTTCACTCAGATGGCAAGGCGCGTTTGTTGCCCGTATCGTGGCGGCCGCCAGCGGCCCGGACGACGCGGCGCTATCCATTTCGTTTGAACACAGGCCGCGTGCGGGACCAATGGCACACGATGACCCGCACCGGCCAAAGCCCGCGATTGTCGGCCCATCTGGCGGAACCCTTTCTCGAAATTCACCCCGAAGATGCCACGGCATCGGGCATTCACCCCTCCGATCTGGTAGAGGTCTCCAGCCCCACGGGTGTCAGCATCTTGCGCGCGCGGATCACCGATGCTGTGCAAAAAGGGCAGGTCTTTGCTCCCATGCACTGGACCGCAGAAACGGCCCCCTCTGCCCGGATCGACGCGCTGATCGCGGCGGCCTGCGATCCGGTTTCCGGCCAGCCGGAAAGCAAGGCAGGCGTTGTTGACCTGCGCCGATTCGATGCAGGCTGGTACGGCTTTGCCATCGCACAAAAACCGATGCACCTGACCGCCGACTACTGGGCCTTGGCGCGGACATCGCACGGGTTTCGCGCCGAGTTGGCTGGACGCCTGCAGCCTGACGATTGGGAGGCCGAGGCAAGGCGGCTCTTTGATGCGCCGACTGCTGTGCTGACCACGATCATAGATGCGCGCCGTGGCTCTGCGCGGATCGCGGCTCACGCCGACGGGCTGCTTTTGGGCGCGCTCTTTGTGTCGCCAACCCCTGTCGCGATCATGCGTGATTACCTCGTGACATTGCCCGGCACCCGCGCGGCTGGCGCATTAACGGGACGCCCTGCAGCCGACGCCCCGAACCCCGGACCAACCTTGTGTTCCTGCTTTGGCGTGGGGGTCAACACCATCCTTGAAGCGATCGAAACGCGCGGCCTGATGTCAGTAGAAAGTATCGGCGAAGCACTGGGGGCTGGGACCAACTGCGGTTCTTGCCGCCCGGAAATCGCGGAGCTGTTGAACAATCTTTTAACCCGTGAGGCCGCAGAATGAGCTTGTCAGCCCAAGTTCGCACGCTGGGGCGCGGGCCCGGGCGGTCACGGTCCTTAACGCAGGAGGAAGCCTTTGATGCCATGTCTTCTATGTTGCAGGGGGATGCAGATGCCGAGGCCGTGGGCGCGCTTTTGATGCTTTTGCGTATGAAAGGCGAGACTGCGCCAGAAATCGCTGGATTTGCCGCCGCGGCGCAGGCGCATATGCCCGCCTTGCCGCCCGTCGATCTGGATTGGCCCAGCTATGCCGCCGGCCGCACACGCGGTGCGCCGTGGTTCCTGCTGTCGGCGAAGGAGGTCGCGCAGGCGGGCCACCGTGTCTTGTTGCATGGCTGGAATGGCGCGGATGCACAGGTGCGGGACGGCTTAGCCGTCGCGGGGATTGGGGTTGGAGATTCCGCTGACGAAATTGCACGGCTGCTTGATCGCGACCGCATCGCCTATCTGCCGCTGGAACGTGCACATCCCGCTCTGTTCCGGCTGCTGGATTTGCGGCGGGTTTTTGGATTGCGGTCTTGCGTCAACACCGTCTGCCGCATGCTGAACCCCGGCGCTGCGTCGGCCAGTGTGCAGGGTGTGTTTCATCCGTCCTATCGCCTCTTGCAGGCAGACGCGGCAGCGCTTTTGGGGCTGAACGGCCTGACCGTGATCAAGGGCGGCGGCGGGGAGTTTGAACGCCACCCTTCAAAAGAGATCGCGGCCTTCGGATTGCGGCAGGGGCGTAGCTGGGAAGCGACCTTTCCCGCGCTTTGTGATGAAGCCCGCCGTCTGTCTTCCGACACAGCCCGGACGTGGGCGCACCAAACGCCGACCGCATTCGAGGCTGAGATCATCGCCGGCACCAAAGCACTTGCGCTTGATACGCTGGGTATTCCCGACACCGCCGAGCAGGCCGCCTGACAGGAGATTGCCATGAAATCTTTTCCAATGTTCATCCGTACCACGGGCCGCCGGGTCGTTATCGTCGGCGGCGGAGAGCAGGCGGCACAGAAGGCGCGATTGCTCCTGAAAACCGATGCTGAGCTGGTTCTGGTGGCCCCGGCGCTTGATGCGGAACTGGCTGATCTGGTGGACAGCGGGCGGGCAGGGCAGATCTCAGAGCTATCGCCGGCGGTGTTTGAGGACGCGGTCATGGCCTTTGTCGGCACCGGCTGCCCCGCGCTGGATGCGGCGGCGCATGCCCTCGCCAAGGCGGCACGCTGCCCGGTGAATGTGGTCGACCAGCCCGACCTTTGCGACATAACCACGCCCGCTATCGTGGACCGAGACCCCATCGTCGTGGCCATCGGGAGCGAAGGCACCGCACCTGTATTAACGCGCGAGATTAAGACCAAGATTGAGCGATTTTTGCCGCAGAACATTGGTGGCCTCGCTGCCTTTGCCGGGCGGCTCAGACCCAGTGTCGCGCGCAATATTCCCCTGGCGCAGCGCCGCGCCTTCTGGGCGTGGGTCTTCAAAGGGACCCCCCGCAGACAATGGGTGCGCGGCGCCGAACGCGACGCCGCGCGCGACATCAAAGCGGCCATTGCCAGCGGCGGCACCACCGGGGAGAGTATCGGCCAGATCACCTTGGTCGGCGCTGGCCCCGGCGCGCGCGACCTGTTGACCCTGCGCGCGGTCGAAAGGCTTCAGGAGGCGGATGTGATCTTTTACGACAGGTTGGTCGATGCAGAGGTTCTGGAACTGGCCCGCCGTGACGCTGAGCGCGTGTTCGTCGGCAAGCATGTCGGTGCCCATCGCTGGCCGCAGGATCGGATTAACAGCATGGTCGTCTCCGAGGCGAAGAAGGGGCGTCGCGTTGTGCGGTTGAAATCCGGAGATCCCGGGGTGTTTGGACGCGCTGCCGAGGAAGTTGAAGCTGCGCGTGAGGCCGGTATTCCAATCGAAATCGTGCCCGGTGTGACTGCCGCCTGTGCCGCCGCCGCCGGGCTTACTCGCAGCCTGACAGAGCGGGGTGTCGCCAATACTCTTGTGCTGGCGACAGGCACCGGCAGGGCGGAAGACCCATTGCCCGACAGCATCCGCCTGTCCGGTCCCGGCACCACCACCGCGCTTTATATGTCGGTGTCTCAGGCCAGCCGACTGTCCGGGCTGTGGATGCAACAAGGGATGCCGCCGGACTGCTCGGTGGATATTTGTGTTGAGGTAACCAAACAAGGCCAACGGTATTTGGAAGCGACTGTCGCTACGATGGCGAATGTTTTGCGGGAACACCGCGTGACAGGCAGTGCGATCCTCCTCGTCACGTGGCCATCGGCAGATGGAGTCACGTCAGCGGTGCCGAAATACGAAACGGGAGTGAGCCTTCAAAGTGAGACCGCGGCGAATGGCGGCAGAACACGAGGATGTCCCGTCGCCCCCTCCTTTCGTGACCGCCATGTCATCTGACAGTTAGCTGTGTTTCACCTAACCCTACCAGCGGCCCAAACACGCTCTATGCTTTCGTCTACCTGTTCAACCGAGGAGACGCGCAGAGATCGGCAGTGAAGTACCGGATTTGCAAATACTGGCGGTTGCGATGCCGGGGATCTGACCCGAAGCGGGTGGTCGTTGCCGGTGGGAAATGCAGCAATCGCTGCGATGAAATCGTTTCCGAAGGATGAATTAACCTCGGCTCATAATCGGTACGTGCGTATCGTAGAATTCAGGGGTTCAACTCAAAGTTTGGCCTTTTCTCTGCACGGGATAACACGCGAATAGCCGCAGCATAGCCTTCGATCCCTAACCCCGCTATGACGCCGGTCGCAACACCAGATACGTAGGAGTGGTGCCGGAAGGCCTCCCGACGGTGAACGTTCGAAATATGGACTTCGTAAATCGGGATTTCACAACTCGCTAAGGCATCGCGAATAGCAATTGAGGTGTGGGTATAGGCGGCTGGGTTGATGACGATGCCCAGCCCCTCGGTTCTTGCTTCATGGATCATCTCTACAATTTCACCCTCATGATTGCTTTGGCGAAACAGAATGGCCAGATCATATTCGGCGGCAACGCGTCGGCAGAGCGTTTCGACATCGTGCAGAGTATCCCGCCCATAAACCTCAGGCTGTCTGGTGCCCAGCAGGTTCAGGTTCGGGCCGTTGAGTATATGGATCGTTTGGGAACTCATCTGATGTCCTTTGAGCCAACGTGGGAGATCGCCTGGCAAATTTCGGTTGATGCGGCCAAGCTGCGTGCGGTTGCTTGAGCCATTTGCGGAAGAACCATCCATTCCAACGCCCAAGCCGCTCCGGAACGTTCCTGCTCGTGAACCAGTCCTTGATGCATGGCCGACACCTGAGTGGCATTGAACCGGGCGAGCGTCACAAGCAATTCAGCCAGTACGGGGTTTTGTTTGTGGGGCATCGCAGAAGAGCCGCCCGCGTTGTCCAGCGCGATTTCGTCGACGCCTTGTTGCGCCATGAGGCAAATGTCTTGTCCCATTTTGCCAAGCGTTCCGCTGATCAGCGACAGCAGGCCTGCGTAGTCGACCACCGCGTCGCGCATTGCGTGCCATGCCTTTGGCGGGTTCGCGAGACCGAGCCGTAAAGCCACTTCAGCCCCGAGAGATTCAGCATGGAGCAAAGCTGCCCGATCCCCCGCTGCGCCCCCAAGTTGAAGCCGCTCGACGCGGGGCCTGATCTGCGAGAGCCGCTGGCGATGGTCGTCTAAAGGCTGAGACCATGTGACGAACCGCTCTCGTGCCGCAATGGGCATCGCCGCCTGCATCCGGGTGCGCCCCATGATCCTCTGGTTCCCGAACCGCGCCGACAAAGCGTCCATGGCTTCCGTCAGTTCCAAAAGGCGCCGCTCCAGAAGGTTACTGTAGTCCTTCAAAGTCAGGACCAAGGCGGTATCAATCACATCCTGCGAAGTCGCGCCGCTATGTATGGCTTCACCATGAGAGCCCGCAGTGTCCCTGATCTGCCGTACCAGTTCGGGAACAACCACCCCGTCACGCGCTGTCGCAGAACGAAGTGCTTCCATATCGGGTTGGAAATCGTCGAAAGTACGCGCGACTTCTTTCGCGGTATCTTCAGAAATACTGCCGACTTTGCACAGCCCCTGCGTATAGGCTCTCTCGAAGGCGATCATATGCGTCATCTGCCGCGTGGGGCCCCAAATCTCCGCGGCCTCTGCGTCGCCAAATAACCCGCTCAACCAAGGATGCTCGAAAGGGGAGGTCATCAAATCTTTTCCATCAGGTCTTCCAGCAGATCTGAGACAGTTTTGGGGTTTTCAATACAGGGTAGATGACCACAGCCGGGCACGAGGTGATAGGAGGCGTCCGGTATAACCTGCGCCAACGCCCTGACGAGTTCCGGCGGGGTCGCGCGGTCTTCACTTCCGGCGATGCAAACTGTCGGCACCGTGATTGCCCCAGCTCGCGTCGTAAGGTCACTGTCTCTGATTGCGGCGCAAACGCCGCTATAGCCAACAGCAGATGTGCGGGTCAGCATATTGCGGTAGCCTGCCCATTCGGCCGAACGTGTCGCGTGAAAGTTTTGGCTGAACCAGCGTTCAAGAATGGCGTCCGAGAGCGCAGCGATACCGGACTTCCCAACGCTTTCAATGCGCGCATTCCAGCTTTCCGCGTCACCGATCTTGGCTCCGGTGCAACATAGCATGAGCGCGCTCACCTGCGCCGGGTAGGCAGCGGCAAAACCTTGAGCGATTTGGCCGCCAACGGATACACCGCAGATCAGGGCAGGAGGCAGGTCAAGGTGCAGAGCAAGGGCAGCAACATCGTCGATGAGCTGGTCCATCGTAATTGGCCCATCGTCGCTCAGCCCATGGCCGCGCTTGTCAAGGCAAAGCACTGGCGTTTGTGACGGCAGCCGGTCAATGACTTTGTCCCAGATCCGGAAGTCCGTACCAAGCGAGTTCAGAAACACCACAGGCACGCCGGTTCCGGGCCGATAGCGATAGTGGTGTGTCATCCCGTTGAGGGTGGCGAACATCATGGGGTGGCGGCAGAGGCGGTCTTTGGCGCAGCGCTCTCTCTCGTCTTCAGCCCCAATATCTCCCGCGCCACTTGCCACGTCGCGACAGGTCGCTCGTATTTCTCGCAAAGTGCGACGGCCCGCTTGACCAATGCGGCGTTGGAGGGCGCGAGCCTATGGCGGTCCAGTCGGACATTGTCTTCCAGGCCGGTTCGGGTGTGACCGCCTTTGGCGATAGACCATTCGTTGATGGTCAACTGTGCAGGGCCGATACCGGCGGCGCACCATTGGGCGTCCGGTGCCAGACGTTTGAGTGTTTCGATGTAGAAGTCAAAAATCGGCTCGTCCGCAGGCATCGCATTTTTCACACCCATGACAAACTGCACATAAAGGGGCCCCTTTAACCGACCATCTTGGGCCATGCGGATGGCTTGTACGATATGACCAAGGTCAAAGGCTTCGATCTCGGGTTTGACATCATGGGCGATCATTTCCGAGGCCAGCCAGTCGACCAAGTCGGGACTGTTTTCATAGACGCGCGTTGGAAAATTGTTCGACCCTACTGACAGCGAAGCCATGTCTGGCGACAACGATAGCATACCGCCGCGCTCCTTACCCGCGCCAGAGCGTCCCCCGGTTGAAAGCTGGACGATCATGCCCGGGCAGTGCTGTTCCAGACCTTCTTTCAGTCGCGCAAAACGGGCCGGGTCTGAGGTGGGGCGACCGTGATCGTCGCGCACGTGGCAATGGGCGATCGAGGCGCCCGCCTCAAAGGCCTCCTGAGCACTTTCGACCTGTTCGGAAATGGTGATCGGGACTGCCGGGTTGTTGTCTTTCGTCGGCAGGGACCCGGTGAGTGCAACGCAGATGATACACGGGGTGGTCATAGCGGCCTCATAGATCGAAGAATACGGTTTCGCCCGCGCCCTGTAGGCGAATGTCGAAGTGATAGGCGTTGCCATCGGCGTGCGCGATCAGCGTCTCACGGCGCAGGGGCTGTTCAATCAGGGTGAGGACTGGGTCAGCCGCGTTGGCCGCGTCTTCGTCACCGAAGTACATTCTCGTGTTGAGCCCGACATTAATGCCCCGAGCCACCAGCCAGAGATTGATGTGCGGGGCCATTGGCCGGGCATCGGGCCCGGTCACCTTGCCGGGCTTCACGGTCTCAAAGCTGAATACCCCGGTCTCGAAATCGGGCGTGACCCTCCCCCAACCGCGAAAGCCGTCTTCAACCTCGCCTTTTCCGGGATAGATGCCTGCAGCGTTTGCCTGCCAGACCTCAACTAAAATGTCCTTAACCGGCGCGCCGGTGCCGTCGGTTACCGTACCGGTGACGGTGATACGTGTACCTGCAGCCTTCGGGCCAGCAATGTCCCGCCCCAGTTCGTGGTCGTAGATATCGAAGCCGGCGTCGCCGGGCACGAGCCCGATGTGAACATAGGGCCCAGCCGTCTGAGATGCGGTTTCTTTGAGGTAGTCGAGTGTTTGCACCATGATTAGTTCCCTTCTGGCCGGTTTTCGAAGAAGGTCGAGCGGCGTCCCCGAAGGACAATGTCGAATTTATAGGCAATGCTATCGAGCGGCAGGGAGGCGTTTAGATCCAATGCGGCGACAAGCTGATCAACGGCGCGTTGTTCCGGAATGGATTGCACAATTGGGCATTTGGCGATGAGGGGGTCGCCCTCGAAGTACATTTGGGTGATCAGGCGCTGCGCAAAAGCGGTCCCGAATACAGAAAAATGGATATGGGCCGGCCGCCAGTTGTTGACCCAGTTCCGCCATGGATAGGCGCCGGGTTTGACAGTGCGGAAGACGTAGTACCCATTGTCATCGGTCAGCGTGCGACCGCAGCCGCCAAAGTCCGGATCGATCGGCGCGAGGTAACTATCTTTCTTGTGCCGATAGCGGCCCCCTGCGTTCGCCTGCCAGATCTCGACAAGGGTGTTCGGAACCGGCCGCGCGTTTTCGTCCAAGACACGACCATGCACGATAATGCGCTCCCCAATAGGGTCTCCTGTTTTGGCGTAGTTCAGGATCAGATCATTGTCGATCTCTGCAATGTCGCCTTGCCCAAAGGTCGGTCCGGTCAGTTCGCTGTCCGAGTTTTGCAGCGACAAAAGCGCATGGCGCGGCGAGCGCGCGACACTGGTTTTGTAATCGGGCGTAAGGGCAGGCGGATGCCATGTGCGGTCACGTTGGATGAGGTCGCCATTGCTCATGATTGTTCCTCCTCCATTTCTGCATAGGTCTGTTTGGCCAGCGCGATCGCGTGGTTCGCGGCGGGCACCCCGGCGTAGATGGCGACATGCTGGAATACTTCGATCACGTCCTGTCGGGTGGCGCCGGTATTGGCGGTCGCGCGGATATGCATCGGGATTTCGGCGAAGTTCTTGGTCGCGGCCAAGAGCGCGAGTGTGATCATGGACCGCTCTCGCCGCGAGATTGCATCAGAAGCCCAAACAGTTCCCCAAGCCGCTTCGGTGATCAGTGTCTGGAACGCGCTGTCGAACTCGGTCTCGCTTGCGGTCGCACGGTCTACATGGGCATCTCCGAGCACGGCGCGGCGCACCTTCATTCCAGCGTCATATCTATCGGTCATTTCTTTGGCATTCCTTTCGGGCGCATCAGTCGTTTCTGAGCGGCAATTCTAAAGGGGGCATTGGGGGCGCCGTAGCCCGCGTATCCGCCACGACGCTCGACGATTTCAAAGAACATGCCCCCCGCGTAAGGACGCGAGTAGAACTGGAAGAACGCCCCTTTTGCATCCTCATCATAGAGTATGTTTCCGACCTTCAGGGCGGTAAGCATGTCGGCATCTAGATCGAACCGCGCGACGAGGTCGGCGTAATAGTTGTCCGATATTGGCAGTGGCTCGAACCCTTTGGCCCGCATCGCGCTGCTGGTGGCAAAGATGTCTTCGCTCGCCAGTGCGATGTGCTGCACGGAGGCGCCAAAGCTATCGGCAAGGAAGTTGCCTGCCATGGTGCGATGAGTTTCTGCGCCATTAAGCGTGATGCGAAACGCGCCGTCTCGGGTTTCCAAAGCTTGGCTGCGCACCAGCCCGTCGGGGTCTACCACATCGACCATCGGAGATTTTCCCATGTCGAACAGCGTGGTATAAAACAAGGACCAACTGAGCATTTCGTCATAGCTCATGGTCTGGGCAATGTGATCGATGCTTGTCAGGCCCGCATGGGTCTGCTCGGCGTCGGTCTGGTTGAACTCGACCGACCAGACATCATTCAGCCCGCTGCCTTGATCGATGAAATGCAGGACACTGCCGCTTAGCCCGCGAATGGCCGGTATATCCAACTCTCCGGGGCCAATCGGCTGATGAAAGGGCGCGGCCCCAAGCGCTTTGGCACGGCTTACGGTCTCAGTCGCCGCATCGACGGAAATGCCGATGTCGCAGACGGTTGTGCCGTGGGTCGTATAGGCGCTGCTGGCATAGCCGGTGGTCTCCCGGTTCACCACGGTCCGTATATCGCCTTGGGTCCATAGGGACAGCTTTTTGGCGATATGGGTGCCGGAGAGAGTGAAGCCGAGCGTTTCGAGCAATCGCTCCAGCGCATCGGCTTCTGTGCCCCGGGTGGCGAACTCGACGAAGGACACCCCTTCGACCTTCGAGCGTTTTGGCAGAGCGGGGGATGTCGGCGTCGTCGCCGGTTCTTCACGCCGCACGTCGTCCATCAAGGCGACTAAAGATCGATAGCCGTCCTTTGCGATGGTCTTGGGATGGCCCCCGCGGAACTGATCGTTGAAGATCTCCAGTGAAATTGGCCCCGTATACCCGGTGGCCATGACTGCCTTCATGAAGCCTGTTACATCCAGATCACCTTCCCCCGGCATATTGCGAAAGTGGCGCGACCAATAGAGCAGGTCCATGTCAATTGCAGGGGCATCGGCGAGTTGCACAAAGAAGATCTTGTCGCCGGGAATGCGGCGAATGGTTTCGGGATCAATCCTGCGTGCCAGCGTGTGAAAGCTGTCGAGGATCAGGCCAACCGAGCCGTGATCGGCGCGGCGCACGATTTCCCATGCGTCGCGGTGGTCATTGACGTGCCGCCCCCACGCCAGCGCTTCATAGCCGACCCGCAGGCCGCGCTTGGCCGCCCTGTCGCCGAGCGCGTTGAAGTCCGCCGCAGACCGGTCGATGCCGCCTAGAGCCTCCGGGTGGCAGCTCGAACAGATAAGAACAAGGTCTGTGCCAAGATCTTGCATCAGGTCAAACTTGCGTTCCACCCGATCAAAAACCTTTGCCCGGTGCGGTTCTGGCAAACCTTCGAAATCGCGGAATGGCTGAAAGAGGGTGATCTCGAGACCCATGGCGCGGATCATGTCGCCCACTTCTTTGGGGTCCCCGTCATGGGCGATAAAGTCCTGTTCGAAGATTTCGATACCATCAAAACCGGCAGCGGCAATGGCTTCGAGTTTCTCCGGGAAATTGCCGGATATGGACACTGTTGCGATGGATGTTTTCATCTCAATACCCCAGGACTTGCGGCAGCCAAGTCACTGTCTGCGGCACAAATGTAAGAACCAGCAGGACCAGTACCTCGACCAGAAAGAATGGCAGGATTGCCTTGACCATGCGCGCCATGCCGACGCCCGCAATGCCCTCTGCCACAAACAGACAGAGGCCCAGAGGCGGGGTAATCAGGCCGATCATCAGGTTGAAAATCACCAGAATGCCGAAGTGAACCGGATCAATGCCCAGACTTACGGCGATAGGGTGGAGGATCGGCACCAGCACCAGCATCGCGGCGATGCCTTCGAGGAAGAGACCGACAAAGAGAAACAGAAGGATGACGGCGATCAAGAACGTGGTCTTGCTGTCAACATTGCCCAACACCCAATCGGTCAGCATGTTGGGAACACGGTTGTAGGCCAACAGCCAGTTGGCTGCCGAAACCGCCGCGATGATGATTAGGATCACGGCGCTATCGCGCATCGCTTCGGTAAAGATGATAGGAAGGCGTCTAAATGCAATCTTGCGATAGACAAAAAGGCCTACAACCAACGCATAGGCGACCGCAAAGCTGGCGGCCTCTGTGGGTGTCACCACGCCAAGCAGGATCGATCCCACAACAAAAACCGGCATCAGCAGTGGCAAGATGCCCCCAAGCAGCGCCTCTCGGGCCGGTTGCGCGTCGGGCATGTCGTCGGCCGCCTGCCGGATCTTGGTCATATCAACCGTTAGCATGACGTAGCCGGAGAGAAAGACGGCCAGTAACAAGCCGGGGATCACGCCGGCCATGAACAGGGCAGGGACCGAGACCCCGGTGACGATTAACGCATAGATGATGACCGGTATCGAAGGGGGAATAATCGGTCCGATAACCGATGAGGCCGCTGTCAGGGCCGCCGCATAGGCACGGTCATAGCCATGTTTTTCCATTTCGGGGATAAATACCCGGCCGATGGCAGAGGTGTCGGCGACAGCGGAGCCAGACAGACCCGCGAAGATGACCGAGGCCCAGATGTTGACCATCGCAAGCCCGGCGCGCATCCGACCTACAAGGACGTTGGCAAAAGCGATGATCCGTCCGGTAATACCGCTCTCGTTCATCAATTCGCCAGCCAGCACAAAAAGCGGAATGGCCAGCAACGGGTAGGAGTTCAGCCCGTTGAACAGTTCGGTCGCGACGATGCGCAGCGCGTAGGGGGCTTCACCCACCGCCATGAAATAGCTCAAAGAGGCGAGGATCGCGAAGGCAATCGGCACACCGATGAGAAGCCCTGCGATAAGGATGATATAGACCATTTCAGTTCCCCCGGAGCGCGATCAGGCGCTCGACGAATTTCAGAACCGCCGCAAAGGTGATCATTGCGCCGCCAAGGATCAGCGAAAACTGGTAGACGCCAAGGGTGCCGAGCGCAGCAAAGGCCTCGATCCCTGTGCTCTTTTCCAGCCAGCGTGCCAGACCGAACATGCCGGAGGACATTGTGTTGCCGCGACGTTCGAGAAAGGCGAGGCCAGAAAGGACCAGCAGCACTCCGGTTACCATCATCACAAGGTCGCTGAGCGCGAACATCAGTGTCTTGCGCTGGTCGCTCAGAAAATCGATCAGGATCGTGAAGCGGATATGGCGGTCTTGCATATAGGCCATTGAGATGCCGAACATCACGCCATAGGCAGCCAGATAGACCGGCAGTTCCTCGCCCCATTGGACCGACTGGCCCACGGTGTAGCGCCGTAGGGAATTGATGAAGATGATCGCAAACACCAGCATCATCGAAAGCCCGGCTCCCCAGCCGAAGACTTGAGCAACTATTCTATTCAGTCTGTCCATGACCCAGGCTCCTCCGCGGTTGGTATGGTGTAGCCAGGCCGAAGACGGCCTGGCTGTAGGAGCAGCTTATTGCGTTGCTGCCACTGCCGATTGGAGCTCATCGATCCAAGTGGCGTTCTCGCCCAATTCGCCGCGCAGGAACTCAACCACTGCTGGCTGCGCTTTCTCGGCAAACATGGCGAGTTCTTCTGCGGTGGGCGAATAGACCTGCATGCCTTCTTCTTGAACCGAAAGCACGCCCTGCGCCGTTGTCCACTGCTGGATTGAGCGGCCCATATTGCCGGCCACGATGGCGGCGCGGGTCACGACCTCTTGCTGGGGGGCGGTGAGGGTCTGGAAGAATTCATCGCTGACGACGATAAAGTCTGCCGCGTAAACGTGACCATCAAGGATCATGTATTTTTGGAGTTGATGCAGACCGTTATTGTAGATGACGCCGACCGGGTTCTCTTGCCCGTCAACCACACCGGTGGACAACGCATTCGGCAGTTCCGTCCATGCGATCGGGGTCGGTTCGCCGCCTAAGCCGCTGACCATCTCAAGATAGAGTGGGATCGGCTGCACCCGAAATTTCAAGCCTTCCATATCGGCTGGGGTACGAATTTCGCGCACGTTGTTGGTAAAATTGCGAAAGCCGGTTTCACCATAGGCCAAGGTCCGCATGCCGGTCTGCTCAAGACAGTGCTCAGACAGTGCTTCACCGAATTCACCGTCAAGCACCTCCCAAGCGACGGTTGCAGAAGAGAACGTGTAGGGGATGTCGAGAACCGAGGCCGCGGGGCAGGCTTTGGACATGGCCCCCGATACGATGGCCATTTGCAGAAGGCCTTCCTGAACTTGCCCGACCAGTTCGTCTTCGTTACCCAAAGCACCCGCCGGGAAGATTTCAACTTCCAGATCAGTCTCGCCTTCGACAATGTTGCGGAAAATCTGGGCCGCCGCGCCTTTCTTGGAGCCGGTCCACTCATCGGGATCAACATGGGCAATGCGCAGGGTCTGAGCCTGTGCGCCGGCGGCGGCAAGGCCAAGGGCGAGCGCCGTGGCCGTGGTGAGGGTGGTAAAATTGAAACGCATGCTATCCTCCATTTTGCGTTCGGTCGCCGCCTGCGCGGCAAGTCTCATGAGATGAAAGCGTCGAATGTGGCTTTCATCCGCATCGGGTCGGGCTTGCGCCCGGTAAAGAGTTCATAGGCCCGCACGGCCTGATAGACGGCCATTCCAGAGCCCAGCAAAACCCGGCATCCTGCCGCGCGCGCGGCGGCAAGCAGCTCGGTTTCAAGCGGGAAATAGACAATATCGGCGACCCATAAATCGGGATGCAGCAATTCGACCGGGTAGGCCGAGCCCGGCAGCTTCGCCATCCCCATGGGGGTCGCGTTTACGACACCTGTAGGAGCGATCTCCGGTAGTTGGTCGAGACCGATGGCATCGACCTGCGCGGCACCAGCATTTTGGGAAAGCTGCGTCACCAGAGCTGCGGCGCGCGCCGTGTTCGTGTCAGTGATCGTCAAGCGATCGGCACCAAGGGACAGGAGCGCATGAGCGACAGCAACCCCTGCGCCGCCCGCGCCAATTTGCAGAACATGGCCCATTTTCGCGTCCGGCAAGTTCCGACGGAAGCCTTCTTCGAACCCCCATTTGTCAGTGTTGTGACCGATGCGACGCCCGTTGCGAAAGACCACGGTGTTGACGGCCCCAATGGCGCGGGCGTTCGGAGATAACTCGTCCAAGAAGGCCATGACGTCAATTTTATAGGGAAAGGTCACGTTCAACCCGGCAAAACCGCAAAGCTCGGCGGCGTCGACGATTTTTTCCAGCGGGGCCTCCCCTCGCGGAAAAGCATCGGCATCAAGAATTTGGTAAAGAATGCGATGCCCTTGGGCAGCTCCCTCGGCCATGTGCATCCTTGGGGTGCGGGACTGTTGAATGCCTCGGCCCACCAGTCCGATCAACAAATCGGCAGATCCGTCGTCTTGCGCGTGCTTGGCCTGCTTCTTGATCTGTGACGACACTCGTTACCTCCGATGCATCCAGCGAATCCTCCCGGCACGCTGGAATGGCCGTAATGAACCATATGGTTAATTGTGTGTCAACAGATATGTACCAAGCAGTTAATTGTGCTATGCTGGTCGGACCGTTAGGGAGTTACGCATGACCACATCCGCCAAAACATCAACGAGTCGTCAGCGCACTTCATGGAAGCAGGACCCCGAAGCCGTTAAAGCGGATATCCTTCGCGTGGCACGAGCGGAGTTCGCCGCCCACGGCTTGTCAGGCGCGCGGGTGCAGGACATCGCGGAGAAGACAAAAACGTCCAAGCGGATGATTTTTTACTACTTCAAGGACAAAGAGAGCCTCTATCGCGAAGTACTCGAACAGGCCTACAACGATGTGCGAGAAGGCGAGAGGGCCCTTGAGCTGGAGAACCTCGACCCTGTTGAAGCTCTCTCTAAGCTGGTCAAATTTACCTTTTCACACCACCGCGACAACGAAGATTTTATCCGCTTGGTGATGATTGAGAACATTCATCGAGGCATACATCTGACCGCCTCGGAAACCATTCGATCAGGCAACACGCCGGCGGTTGATCAGTTAAAAGAAATCCTCGAGCGTGGACGCGAGATGAAAGTGTTTCGCTCGGACATCGATCCCCTTCGGCTACATTGGAAAATAAGCGCCCTGTGCTTTTTTAACGTGTCCAACGAACCTACCTTCACCCGGGTTTTTGGGGATGAGATCGTCTCCCAAGAGGGGCAAAGAAAGCTTAAAGAAGAGATTGTCAGCACGATTTTGAACTCGGTCTTGGCAGTCCCGGTTTCCGGTTCCTGATAGGCGGCGTTAAGCCTTGATTAAATAGCTTTGCGCTGCCGTCGTGTCTGGGTGTTCAGCCAGCATGAAGTCAAAGGTGTGGCCAACGCGGTCTGCAGTTTCGATACGAATAGAAACAGCTGCCTTTGCGAATATTTCGTCCAGGCACCAAGATAATGTGCGCCTTTGAAGGAAGCCATTCGTTTCACTTGCAAATCAGGCAGTCTAATTGACCATTCTGGGGAGTGTGCGGCAGAATTTTAAAGCTCTAGCCCTGCCCTAAGGACCCCTTGGCAGGGCGGCTCCGACGCATCTGCTGAAGCATCGAAGACGAGTAGAGGATCAGCGCCGCCCATATCATCGGAAAGGCGATCATCCGCGCGCGGCCAAATTCTTCGCCGAAAACAAAGACCGCCACGATGAAGATCATCGTGGGCGCGATGTACTGCAGAATTCCGATGGTCGAGAGACGCAAGAGCTTGGCGCCGTTGGCGTAAATTAGCAAAGGCACGGCTGTAACCGCGCCACAGCCCAGCAAAAGCCAAGTATCGACAGGCGCCCCAGTGAGAAAATTCCCCTGACCGGACGTTGTGAGGTAGGCGATATAGGCGAGGGCCGGGACGAGAAGAAGCAGCACTTCGAGCAGGAAGCCTTGGTTCGGCCCGATCGGCAGGCTCTTTTTCGCCAAGGCGTAAAAACCCCAGCTTAATGTCAGCCCCAAAGCAACCCATGGGATCGAACCGGTATCCAGTGCCAACACGAGCACGGCTCCTACGGCGAGGCCAACGGCAATTAACTGCCGTTTGGACATGCGTTCGCCCAAAAGGAGCGCGCCCAAGAGAATGCTGAACAGTGGGTTGATGTAATATCCCAGTGCCGCATCAAGCGCGTGTCCGGAGGCAATCGCCCAAACATAAATACCCCAGTTGACCGAGATCAGCGTCGCCGTTACCGCACCCATGAGCAGCGTTCGAGGGGAAAGCAACGCCGCTTTCAAATCCCGCGTCCGCCGCATCGCCACGAGTACAAACGCGGCAATCGGCACAGACCAGACCACCCGGTGCGCAACAACTTCGGCCGCCGGGATATGCGACAGCGCCTTCATATAGAGCGGCAGGAACCCCCAGAACACATAGGCTGTAATGGCAAAGGCCAGACCTTGGGGTGTGTCTTCGTTGGGTCTGGTCGTGAGGCTGTCGGGGTTGCGCATGGGTGGTCCTCCGCATTCGTCCTAACCTCTTCTATGAACGCCTGCCAGCGTCAAACTATCCTGTCGTCTGAATGGCTAAACTTGCAGGCAGGGCTTCGGATGGCGCTAGTTCGGCTTTCCCTCAGTTCAGGTATCTACCGGCACCAATGGGATCGCCATTCCAGCGCTACGGCCAGCGGTTCAGACGGCCTCCAATGCGATGGCGATCCCTTGGCCAACGCCGATACACATTGTAGAAAGGGACTTCTCTCCAGGTTTCAACTCCAGCATGGCTGTGCCGGTGATCCTGGCCCCTGACATGCCAAGCGGATGTCCAAGACTGATTGCGCCGCCGTTGGGGTTCACCCGTGGATCGTCGTCTGCGATGCCCAAATCACGTAAGGTGGCAAGGCCCTGAGACGCGAAAGCCTCGTTCAGTTCGATGACACTGAAATCCTCTTGCTTCAGCCCGAGCCGCGCCATCAGCTTTTTGGACGCAGGCGCAGGACCAAAGCCCATGATACGCGGTGCGACTCCGGCCGTCGCGCCGCCGAGGACTTTGGCAATAGGGGTCAGCCCATGTTTCTCTGCGGCTTCTTTCGTGGCGAGGATCAATGCCGCCGCACCATCATTGACGCCGGAGGCATTGCCTGCCGTCACCGTACCATCCGCTTTGACAAAGGATTTAAGCTTTTGTAGCGCTTCCAAGGTGGTCGAAGGGCGGGGATGTTCATCTTCTGACACAAGGATAGGATCACCCCGGCGCTGTGGGATAGAGACAGGCACGATCTCTTGCGCCAGACGCCCGCTTGCTATGGCAGCGCCTGCTTTTTGCTGGGACCGGAGGGCGAAGGCATCTTGATCTGCACGGGTAACGTCAAAATCCTCCGCCACGTTCTCCGCGGTTTCGGGCATTGAATCGACGCCGTATTGCGCCTTCATCATCTTGTTGACGAAACGCCAGCCGATGGTGGTGTCAAAAACCTCGTTGTTCCGTGAAAAGGCGGTTTCAGCCTTAGGCATTACGAAAGGTGCGCGCGACATGCTCTCAACCCCGCCTGCAACGATCACTTCGGCCTCTCCGGCCTTGATCGCCCGCGCCGCGGTGATCACCGCATCCATACCAGATCCGCAGAGCCGGTTCATCGTGGTGCCGGGGACGGTCTCAGGGTAGCCCGCCAACAACAGTGACATGCGCGCGACGTTACGGTTGTCCTCGCCTGCCTGATTGGCGCAGCCAAAGATGACTTCATCGATTACCGCAGGGTCCAAAGAGGGGTTGCGTTCGACCAGCGCCCTGAGGGGTACAGCGCCCAGATCATCGGCCCGGACAGAGGACAGCGCCCCGCCATATCGGCCAATGGGGGTGCGGATGTAATCACAGATATAGACGTCGATCATGCCAGTTCCTCCGGTACGATAAGATCGGCAACATCGCCTTCAATGTGCAACGTGGCCCCGGTGACGGCCTGTAGAGCGTCCATGCTGAGCCCCGGCACTTTCTCCCGCAGGATGAACCTGCCGCCCTTGATGTCGATCACCGCGAGCGAGGTATAGACTTGGGTGACACATCCCAAGCCAGTGAGCGGGAAGGTGCAGCGTTCGACCAGTTTCGGGCCGCCATCCTTGGTGACATGATCGGTGACCACGGCCACCCGTTTAGCGCCATGCACAAGGTCCATCGCGCCGCCCACGGCAGGCACACCCTTGGTGCCGACGCGCCAATTCGCTAGGTCGCCATTCTGAGCAACCTGATAGGCCCCCAGTACGGCGAGATCGAGATGCCCGCCGCGCACCATCGCGAAACTGTCGGCATGGTGGAAAAACGCGGCACCGGGCTTGAGCGTGATGGGCTTTTTGCCGGCATTGATCAGATCCCAATCCTCTTTACCCTCTTTCGGAGCCTGACCGAAACCCAGTACCCCGTTTTCGGTGTGATAGGTCACATCGCGGCCTTCGGGCTGGAATTTGGCGATCATCTCGGGGAAGCCGATGCCGAGGTTAACGTAAGATCCGTCTTCGATGTCCTGCGCCGCGCGCCATGCGATCTGCGCGTTCGAGAGCTTGTCTTGCATGATGTTGAACTCCGCCATCAGTAAACCACTCCTGTGCGCACAAGCACTTCTTCTTGTTGAGGTTCTGCCACTTCCACGATTGCGTCGACAAAAATGCCCGGGGTGATGACCTCTTGCGGGTCGATGCTGCCGGGCGCGCCCAGCACGCTGACCTGCGCGATGGTTTTTGCTGCCGCCATGGCCATAAGCGGGTTAAAGTTGCGCCCCGCCATGCGGTAGGTCAGGTTGCCGGTACGGTCCCCGTCCTGCCCCTTGATCAGCGCAAAATCCGCCTTCAGCCATCTTTCGCGGACATACATCTTGCCATCGAATTCTTCGGTCGGTTTGCCTTCGGCAAGTTCCGTGCCGAAGGAGGTCGGCGTGTAGAAGGCGGGGATGCCGGCACCGGCAGCGCGGATGCGCTCGGCCAATGTGCCTTGGGGGACGAGGTCCAACTCGATCTCGCCTGCGAGGTACTTTTCATTGAAGGCTTCGGCGTTGGAGCTGCGCGGGAAAGAGCAGATCATCTTGCGGACCATGCCTGCTTTGATCATCGCCGCGATGCCGCAATAGCCGTTGCCCGCGTTGTTGTTGATGACAGTAATGGCCGCCGGGCTGCCGGTGGCGCGAAAGCGGTCGATAAGGGCGTGGATCAGTTCGATTGGCGCGCCAGAGCCGCCGAACCCTCCGATCATCACCATCGCGCCATCCGGGATATCGGCCACAGCCTCGGCCACGGTAGGAAGTGCTTTGTCCATTGCTGGTCTCCTCAGGTTACCGAGGGTCTAGCGGTCGGGCGTATGCAGAACCAGAAATTTGTGCGTATATTGACATTTGTTCGTTTTGCGCAATTTGTTGTGCGCATGACGAACAAATCCAGCAGTACAATCTCATCTCTCGCCAAGGGACTTCGGGTGATCGAATGTTTCGATGCGCAGCGCCCCAAGCTGTCGATTAGCGAGGTCGCCGCGCTGACCGGGCTTGACCGTGCTACTTCGCGCCGGTGCCTGTTGACGCTCCATGCCGAAGGCTATGCTGCCTATGATGGGAAATACTTCGCTCTCACACACCGCTGTTTGCGCCTCGGCACGGGGGCCATCGGCGCTCTGCAACTGCCGCAGGTCGTGCAGCCTTGGCTGGATCAGCTGACCGAACAGATCGGTCAAAGCTGCTCGGTCGCCATTCTTGACGAGATCGAAATTGTCTATCTC
This sequence comes from Sulfitobacter sp. D7, assembly GCF_003611275.1. Lineage (NCBI taxonomy): Bacteria > Pseudomonadati > Pseudomonadota > Alphaproteobacteria > Rhodobacterales > Roseobacteraceae > Sulfitobacter > Sulfitobacter sp. D7. The sequence continues at coordinate 44,198 of NZ_CP020699.1, read as the reverse complement.
GCTCGGGCATCGCAGCGGCGTGTCATGTCGATTGGCCTGATGCCCGGATCGCGCCTTCCGGCGCATAGCACGTCCATGGGGCGCGTGTTGTTAGGCGCGATGCCGGAGGCAGAAGCGCGCCGGATTATTGAGGCGTCCGACCTCTCCCCGCGCACCCGGTTCAGCTTGACGGATCCGGATGAGATCATGATGCACGTGCAGGCAGCGCGGACGCGCGGCTATGCGGTGGTCGATCAAGAAGTTGAGATCAGTCTGCGCTCGCTCGCGGTGCCAGTGCTCAACAGCAAAGGTACCGTGGTTGCTGCTCTGAACACCGGAATGGCGGCCACGCAGCCGGATCCGGAAGAGTTGGTCGAAAGTTACCTGCCCGCGCTGCTGAAGGTGCAGGCCGGAATTTCCCGCATTCTTGGATAGGGCGCGCAGGGGGCGGTCATGCAGCGGATTATCCCCAACTGCATAAATTGGTTCACGCCAAATACGGATTATTTTGCGATGGTCCGATTGGCGATTGCGAATGCTAATGGCGTCGTGAATTGGGTGAAGACAAAGGCGATAGGCCAGGCGGTGAGCGCTTGCCAAGGCCAAGCCAAAAGCCATTCCATGGTAAGCCCCACGATCAATAGCGGCATTGTGCCTGATATTAAAACCGCCATCATGAAGGTGATGAGGATTTGAGCGAGGATAAGAGTTTTTCGGTTCATTTCGGTCGTTTCCATGTTGCGGTCGGAGGGGGGAACACAACTCCCCCGGCACCGACCAATGAGTGGTCGATGCCGAGGGTTCGCAGGATACTGCGACTGGATCTCTGGAAGTCAGAGGGCCGGAATAACCAACCGGCCTCAGAATCTTTTCGGCGGTTAAGGGTTACCGCCAGAGGCCTGACCGTGCAAGGCGATCCACCTTTAGCGTTGGACGCCTTAGAATGAGGTTTCGCCTATGTCGTCCACGATAAAATCGATAAGCGTCCGTACCTTGCGCGGAAGGGCGCGGCCTTCGAGGTAGACCGCCGCCACATCGCCTTTCTCCCCGGTCCACTCGGGCAAAAGCGGCACCAGCGCACCGCGTTCGATGGCGTCACTCACCGCGAAGCTCGGGATATAGGCCACTCCAAGCCCTTGGCGCGCGAGTTCTGCCGCCGCGTGAGCGGAGTTCACCTGAAACCGTCCTTTGACTTGGACGACCCGTTCCTCAGACGCCCGAGTGAAGTTCCAGCGACGCGCAAGGCGCCGGTTCGTATCGACGATACAGCTTACCTCGGACAGGTCTTCAGGCCTTGTGATCTTGGGACTCTGGGCCAGAAAGGCGGGGCTGGCGACAAGAATGCTTTCGAAACGGGTCAGGCGGCGGACCTTCATGGACGACAGATCGAAATGGCCAATGCGCAGGGCCAGGTCGATCCCATCTGATGCAAGGTCCGCATAGGTATCGCTCAATCGCAGATCGATTGTTAGATCAGGGTAAATGGCGCCGAAGCGTGCCAGCATGCCGGCCACGTAAATCTCGCCAAAAGTGACGGGGGCCGTGATCCGGAGCGGACCGGACAGACCTTCGGACCCTTGCGAAACTTCCTCTAGGAGGTCGTCGATCCCATCAAGGAGCGCGGGGACACCGGCCAGCAAGGTTTCCCCAGCCGGGGACAGCCCAACCTGCCGTGTCGTTCTTTGCAGCAGGCGAACCCCAAGCCTCTGCTCAAGCTCGGCCACGTACTTTGACGTCAGGCGGTTGGAGGTGCCTATTTCTTCGGCCGCCGCGGTGAACGATCCGCTTCGGGCCGTTGCCACGAAGGCGCGCAATTGATCGAGCAGGTCCATCTTATTCAGTACATTTTATGGATAGTCATTCCATATATTCGCCATTTTGAGCGAGGGGTGCAAGGCGTATGTAGGGGACATACCAACAACAGGGCCGCTTGCATGCGGTCTCTCCCCAGAAGGAACCAAACGAATGGTAACGCAATTCAATACCGATCTCGCAGCCCTAACGCTCCGTCTCTCCAGCGGTGTTCTCTTTATCGCCCACGGGTGGATGAAGGTGAGCCTTTTCACCATTCCCGGCACCGTCGCGTTTTTTGAAAGCCTAGGCCTACCGGGCTTCTTTGCTTACCTGACAATCCTCGCTGAGCTTGGTGGTGGTCTTTTGTTGATCGCTGGCGTTGCGGTCCGTCTTGTGTCCTTGCCGCTGGTTGCCATCCTCCTTGGGTCGGTCTGGGCTCATGCCGGGTTCGGCTGGACCTTCTCAAACCAAGGTGGTGGATGGGAATTCCCGCTGTTCTGGGCGGTAGTCCAAGGCGTGATCGCCCTGCTGGGAGCGGGCACCTATGCGCTGCGCCTGCCGGTGATTGACCGTGCCTTGGGTAAATTCGCCTGATCTGCTGAAACCTCCCGGATCACCCAATCAAGGGTGATCCGGTCAACCGGAGACATTACGATGCAGACCCATACCTTGCACAGCCTGCGCGATCGCTTCGCACCAACTCAAAGAATGCCGGTTGTCTTTCTCGGCCACGGCAGCCCTATGCATGCCATCACGGAGGGGCCGTTCAGCCAAGCTTGGACCACTTTGGGGGAGGGCCTTCCACGGCCAAACGCGGTCCTCGTGGTATCGGCCCATTGGATGACACGCGGCACAACGCTGGTTGATGTCTCCGCCTTGCCGCGCACGATCCACGACTTCAATGGCTTTCCGGACGCGCTCTATGCTGAGCAATACCCGGCACAGGGGCAACCGGAGCTCGCGCGCGAAGTTGTCTCTCTTCTCTCGAGCCACCGGGCCGAGGAAGACGACACCTGGGGGTTGGACCACGGCGCCTGGGCGGTTCTGAAATATCTATACCCGGAAGCGGATGTTCCTGTGTTTCAGGTCTCCATCGACATGGGGCAAGGGTTGGCACATCAACTCGAGATCGGCCAAGCACTGTCCGACCTGCGAGATCGGGGCGTGCTCATGCTCGGGTCTGGCAATATCGTTCATAACCTGCGGCGGCTGAGCTTTAACGGAAGACCCGAATCCTTTGCGCTTGAGTTCGATGATCTGTTTAGCGGTCGTTTGATCGACCGTGACTTCGATACGCTGTCAAATCGCGAAAAGTTGGGCTCTCTACTTATCGAAGCGCACCCCAGCGTGGACCATTACTTGCCCGCGCTCACAATCGCGGGCGCATCGGATCAGCGCGATGACCTGCTGTTCATGACCGACAGTATCGACCTTGGGTCGATCTCCATGCGGTCCTTTATCTTTCATCCGAGGTAGGCCACGGCCCTTCGAGCGTGTTTCAAGCGCCCGCCCGGAAGAACCGGCGCGGGTGCCTTCGATTTTTGGCGGCACCTTTGGGTGACCATAAGATAGCCGTTCATTACACCCGACGCGCTGCGTGAAATCGCAGGGTATCACCTAAGACCCCACCCATCATCGACAGAAACCGAATTCGGCGGGCATTCTGTGCTGCAGATGAAAACTTGCAGATGCGGTGAAGCCCATGACGAAGATCGACCAAATCGAGACGATGATCCTCGACATCCCGACCATTCGAGGACACGTGCTTTCGATGGCGACGATGCGTACGCAGACCGCTGTCTTGGTTCGGATCAAATACTCTGATGGGTCGGAAGGGATCGGTGAGGGCACGACCATCGGCGGTCTGAGCTACGGCGCCGAAAGCCCTGAGGGCATCCAATCTGCAATTGATACCTATATCACTCCGCTCTTGCTGGGCCGTGAAGCTGATAATGTGAACGGCGCGATCCAACTGATCGACAAGCTGGTGAAGGGAAACCGCATTGCCAAAACCGCAGTGGAAATCGCGCTGTGGGACGGGTTGGGCAAACGGCTCGGTGTGCCGGTCTCGCAGCTGTTCGGCGGAGCGGTGCATCAGAAATTGCCCGTCGCTTGGACCTTGGCCTCGGGGAATTCCGATACGGACATCGCCGAAGCGCAGGAAATGATCGAAACCCGGCGTCACAATATCTTTAAGCTGAAAATCGGCAAACGGTCCGTGCGGGAGGATGTCACGCATGTTGCGCGTATCAAACAGGCCGTAGGCGATGCGGCAAGTGTAAGGGTGGATGTCAATACGGCGTGGTCCCTTCAGGAAGCACGCTGGGGTTTGAAGGGGTTGCAGGATGCTGGCTGTGAGCTGGTCGAACAGCCTGTCGCCGCGCGCTATCGCCGGGCGATGGCCGAACTGACCAAGGGCTATGAGATCGCCGTCATGGCGGATGAAGCTCTGAATGGCCCGGAGGACGCGTTGGCCGCCGTCCGTGAGAATTGCGCCGACGTTTTCGCCGTGAAAGTTTCCCAGTCAGGCGGGCTTAAACGCGCCTCTGAGGTTATCGCGATCGGTCAGGCCGCTGGCCTTGGCCTTTACGGCGGCACCATGCTTGAGACCGGATTGGGCACGGCAGCAGCGCTGCAACTCTTTGCGACGATCGAGACCCTGCACTGGGGCACCGAATTTTTCGGACCCTTGTTGCTGACGGACGGGATCCTCGCGGAGCCGCTTATTTACCGCGACTTCTGTGTCGAAGTCCCGTCCGGCCCGGGCATCGGTGTCACGCTCGACCCCGACAAGATCACCGCATTCCGACGTTGTGCGCAACGCAGCATGAAAGCCGTCGCTGGCTGATTGCCAGCGGGGGGAAATGAAAAAATCAGCCGACACGCTGGAGAAGCGTGAAGGCGCTTAGGAGGAGGACCAAATGTTCACACAATCCAATCTTGATGAGTTCCAGACGCGCCTTGATGGCGCGATCCAAGATGATCCTGAAAACGGTGTATTCCGTTGTCGCCGGGACATCTTCACCGATGAAGAGATGTTCGAACTGGAGATCAAACATATCTTCGAAGGCAACTGGATCTACATGGCGCATGAAAGCCAGATCCCGAACTCGGGCGACTACTTTACCCTGACGATGGGGCGCACGCCGGTTGTCATCACCCGCGACAAGGAAGGCGAACTGCACGCGCTGGTGAACGCTTGTTCGCACCGTGGGGCGCAGCTTTGCCGGTTCAAACGTCGCAATCAAAAGACATTTACCTGCCCTTTCCACGGTTGGACCTTTTCGAACACCGGCAAGCTTTTGAAGGTCAAAGACCCCAAAGGCGCAGGTTACCCTGAGCAGTTCAACAAGGACGGCAGCCACGACCTTACCAAAGTGGCGAAGTTCGAGAACTATCGCGGGTTCCTATTCGGCTCGCTCAGCGAGGACGTTCAACCGCTGACAGACTACCTGGGCGATGCGTGCAAGATGATCGACATGATCGTGGATCAGGCCGACGAGGGGCTTGAGGTCCTGCGCGGCGCGTCGACCTACACCTATGACGGCAATTGGAAACTACAGGCCGAGAATGGGGCCGATGGCTATCACGTCTCGGCGGTTCATTGGAACTATGTGGCGACCACGGCCCACCGCACCGACGATGGTAAGGAAGACGACATCAAGGCAACGGATGCCAGCAAATGGGCCAAGCAGCGGGGCGGCTTTCACGCCTATGAGAACGGTCACATCCTACTCTGGACCGAATGGGCCGATCCGACCAACCGTCCGGGATATTCGCGCCTTGAGGAATGGACCGAAAAGCACGGCGAAACCAAAGCCGATTGGATGGTAGGTGTGTTGCGCAACCTTTGCCTCTACCCAAACGTCTTCCTGATGGATCAGTTCAGTTCCCAGATCCGGGTCTTCCGCCCGATCAGCGTCAATGAGACCGAAGTGACCATCTATTGCATCGCTCCTAAAGGGGAGAGCCAAGAAGCACGGACCCGCCGCATTCGGCAGTACGAGGACTTCTTCAATGCCTCAGGGATGGCCACACCGGATGATACCGAAGAATTTCGGGCCACACAGCGCGGCTATGCCGGTGCTGCACATGCCAAATGGAACGACCTGACCCGCGGGGCCACACAGTGGATCAAGGGGCCGGATGAGGATGCCAAGAAGCTGGGGATCAACCCGATCCTATCTGGCGCGCGGACGGAGGACGAAGGACTCTTCGTGATCCAGCACAGCAACTGGCAAGAGCGTATGAACCATGCCATCGCAAAGGAACGCGAAACCGCGCCTGATGCGACTTTGGCAGCAGAATAAGGGGGGTCTGAGATGAGCACTGCAACACTTGAGCGCACAGAAGCTGCCTCGGCCATGAGCTATGAAGAGATCCAAGCGTTTCTCTTCGCAGAGGCCCGCGCCCTTGATGACCGGGACTGGGACACTTGGTTGGCCTTCTACCACAAGGATTGCCCCTTCTGGATGCCTGCATGGGACGATTATGACACGCTGACCGAAGACCCGGCGAACGAGATTTCACTGATGTACTATCCCAACAAACAGGGCATCGAGGATCGCGTCTTTCGGATCAAAACCGACCGGTCATCGGCCACGTCACTGCCTGAGCCGCGGACCAACCATTACCTTTCTGGTATCGAAGTGCTGGCTCGCAAGGGCAGCGAGATCAAGCTGCGCTTCAACTGGCAAACGCTGAGCTACCGTTACGGTGCGACCGACCAGCACTGGGGCACGTCTTTTTACACGGTCGACATCACCGGCCCCAAGCCGCTGATCACTGACAAAAAAGTAGTCCTGAAGAACGACCACATCCACCACGTGATCGACGTCTACCACACCTGATCCCGTTCCGTCGGGAGCCACTACACCCCCGCGCAGCCCGGCAGGCTGCGTGGCCAAGGGAGGAGCATGCCATGACAAGCTACAATGTCGCCCTGAACTTTGAGGATGGTGTCACCCGCGTCATCCAATGCGAAGACGATGAGAAGGTAACGGATGCGGCCTTCCGGCAGAAAATCAACCTGCCGATGGATTGTCGCGATGGTGTTTGCGGCACCTGCAAATGTTTTGCCGAAAAAGGCACCTACGAGCTTGAGTTCTACATGGACGAGTCCATGAGCGACGAGGAAGCCGAAGCGGGCTTTGTCCTGACCTGTCAGATGATACCCGAAAGCGACTGCGTGTTGCGCGTGCCGACATCATCCGCAGCCTGCAAAACCGCGCCGGAGGCCGTCGAAGGCGAGGTGCTGGCCGTCGAAACCCTTTCTGAGACATCCTTCAGCTTGAAGCTGAAACTGGCCAAACCCCTGGGTTTCCTGCCCGGGCAATATGTCAACGTGACCGTCCCGGGAACCGGACAGCACCGCTCCTATTCCTTCTCTTCCGCGCCGGGCGATGATGAGGCGACCTTCCTGATCCGCAATCTGCCCGGTGGGGTGATGAGCAGCTATCTGGGCGCGCAGGCCAAACCGGGCGATCAGGTGACGCTCACTGGTCCGATGGGGGCGTTTTACCTGCGCCCCATCGAACGTAACCAGCTTTGGCTGGCAGGCGGCACCGGCCTCGCGCCTTTCCTCTCGATGCTGGAGCAATTGGCCGAGCTGGGGGCCGATCAGCCCATCAAACTCTATTACGCGGTGACCCGTGCTGCGGATCTGGTCGAATTGGACCGGGTCAACGCGCTGGCCGAGAAGATTGGCAATGTCACCGTCGTGACCGTCCTCGCAGCAGAGGACGAGGCGCATGACCGCAAGGGGTTTGTGACCGATCACCTTTCGGCAGAAGACCTTTGCGGCGGGGATTGCGATGTCTACCTCTGCGGCCCGCCGCCCATGGTGGATGCGGTGCGGTCGCACTTCGACATATTGGGCGTGGCACCGGTGAGCTTTCATTATGAAAAGTTCAACCCGACAGAAACCTCGGCAGAAGCCGCATGAGTGCGCGTTTCGAAGGCAAGGTTATGGTGGTCACGGGTGCGGCGCAGGGCATCGGTCGATCGGTGGCAGAGCGCGCGGCGAAAGAGGGCGCACGGGTTCTGATCGTCGACCGTTCTCCCGCCCGCAACGAGGTGGTCAAAGCGATCCGCAGTGCCGGGGGGGAGGCCGAAGCGATTAGCGTCAACCTCGAGACATGGACCGGCTGCGCAAAGGCCATGCAAAAGGCCGTCGATCTATGGGGCCAGATCGACATCCTGATCAACAACGTGGGCGGCACCATCTGGGCCAAACCCTATGAGCATTACGAGCCAACGCAGATTGAGGCAGAGGTACGTCGCTCGCTTTTCCCGACACTGTTTTGCTGTCGCGCTGCGATCGACCACATGTTGCAACGCGAAAGTGGCGTGATCGTCAACGTATCTTCCATCGCCACACGGGGGCTCAACCGCGTGCCTTACGGCGCGGCCAAAGGGGGGGTGAACGCGATCACCGCGAACCTTGCCTGGGAGATGGCCGAGCGGGGCATTCGCGTGGTGGCGACAGCGCCCGGTGGCACCGAAGCGCCCGCGCGCGTGGTGCCGCGCAATCCGAATGCCGAAGAAGAACAACGCGAGGACTGGTATCAGACCATCGTCGACCAGACGATCCAGTCCTCCTTCATGAAACGATACGGAACACTCGACGAACAGGCAGGTCCGATCCTGTTTCTGGCGTCGGATGACGCGTCCTACATCACCGGCGTCACGGTGCCGGTGGGTGGGGGCGATCTTGGTTAGACCCTGAGGGGGGGTCTTAGTTCAACTGGAGGAGAACAAAATGAAACGTACTATTCTGGCGGCCCTTGGGCTCGCCACCGGTCTGGCTGTGCCTGCCGCTGCGCAAGACTTCAAAGTCGGTATGCTACTGCCTTTCTCGGGGGTCTACGCCTCGCTTGGCAATGAGATTGAGACAGGTTTCAACCTTGGGATCGAAAAATTTGGCTCGGAAACCGATGCGACTTTTGAGATCGTCAGCGAGGATACCGAGGTGAAACCTCCGGTCGCCTTGGGCAAGGCGAAGAAACTGATCCTTCAGGATAAGGTCGATGTCATGATGGGCATCGTCAGCTCCGGCGTGTTGGGTGCTGTGCGTGATATGGTACATGGTGCCGGCGTTCCACTGATCGTCGCCAATGCCGGCAACGACGAGGCCACCGGGATCAATTGTTCGCCCTATATCACGCGCATGTCGTTCTCCAACGGGCAGGTGAACCGTCCGATGGGCAAATGGATGTATGAGCAGGGGATCCGCAAGGTCTATACCCTCGCGCCTGATTATGCCGCCGGTCGGCAAATGATCGGCGGATTTACCGAAACATTCACCGCAGCGGGCGGAGAGATCGTCGGGCAGGAATACACGCCGTTCCAGAAAACGCAGGATTTCGGTCCCTATCTGGCCCAAGCCAAATCCAGTGGCGCTGATGCTGTGTTCGTCTTCTATGCGGGCGGAGAGGCGATCTCTTTCGTGAAGCAGTACGACAGCTTTGGCCTGAAGGCCGATCTGCCGCTCTATGGTTCCGGCTTTCTGACGTCTCCGCTTTACGTGAATGCTGAAGGTCCCGCCGCCGAAGGGGTAATCACCGCCCTCCATTACGCCCCGACGATCGATAACCCCGAAAATGCGGCTTTCGTATCGGCCTTCAAAGAGAAGACTGGCCGCGCACCGTCCGAGTTTGCCGTACATGGCTATGACGCGGCCCGCGCGCTGATTGAGGCGACGAAAGCCGGTGCGACGGATCGTGAAACCCTCGCCAACGCCCTGCGCAAGGTCAAGTTCGATGGCCCGCGCGGAACGCTTTCGATTGATCCTGCGACCAACAATATCGTCCAGCCGATCTACGTCTACGAGACGGTCGCAGGCGATGGCGGGCAGACACAGAAAGTCTTGGCAAAGCTTCCCGCAGAAGCGGATCCCGCCAACGGCTGTGAGATGGCTCCAGTTTCAAACTAACGCCAGTCGCCCGGCCGCGCCGTTGCGGCCGGGTCTTTCCAACAAGGAGGGCCTTCCATGTCACATGACCTTGGCTTCTGGATACTTCAGGCGCTGAACGCGCTGCAGCTTTCCATGCTATTGTTTCTTCTTTCTATCGGCCTGACCGTGATCTTTGGGTTGATGCATTTCGTGAACCTCGCGCATGGGTCGCTCTACGCGCTTGGCGCCTATTTCGCGGCCTCCTTCGCGGCGGTTGGCGGTTATTGGCTGGGTTTCTTTCTGGCACCGGTCGCTGTCGCCGGTGTTGGCATGTTGCTCTATTCCGGCCTGATCAAGCGCATGCGGAAATCCGGTCCGATGGCGCAGGTTCTGGTCACCTTCGGATTGATCTTTGCGCTGCTCGATCTCACCCGCATTTTTTGGGGCGATCTGGCGCTTGGCATCGCGGTGCCGGATGTCTTTCAAGGGCGCACGGCGTTTCTTGGAGTAGAATACCCGACGTATCGCTTGTTCATCATCGCCCTTGGTATGGCCGTGCTCGCTACTTTGGAGTTTGTCCTTCGGCGCACGCAAATCGGTGCAATGATCCGAGCGGGCGTCGACAATGATGTGATGGCCGCCTGTCTCGGGATCAACGTCGAGCGGCTGTTCTTCATCGTTTTCTGCGTTGGCTGTGCGCTTGCAGGTCTGGCCGGTGCGGTGGCCGCCCCCTTGCTGAGCGTGACACCTGATATGGGTCTGCAAATCCTGATCCCCACGCTGATCGTAATTGTGATCGGTGGGCTTGGATCGCTCAAAGGCGCCATTGCCGGATCGCTGATCTATGGCTGTGTCCAGACATTTGGCGCTGTGCTTGCTCCGCAGTTGGCCTCCGTTCTCATCTACGCGCTCTTGGCTGCGGTCCTCGTGATCAAGCCAGTGGGCCTTTTCCCAGCGAAAGGATAAGCTGATGTTCAGCCACAATACGCTTCGCTACCTCGTCTTGCTCATGCTCTCGGGCGGCGCACTCTTTCAGGCCTTTGCGGCAGAGTATTTTGGTCTTGAGATCCTGACCGAGATCCTGATCCTCGCCATGCTGGTTCTGGCGCTCGATATTGTCGCGGGCTTTGGCGGAATGGTCTCACTCTGCCACGGCGCGCTGATGGGAGTGGGGGCCTATGCCTTCGCGCTTTTCTCCACCCAGTTCGGCGCCACGCCCTTGATGGCAATGGGTGCCGCGATTGCCATTACCGGCGTGGCGGCTTGGGTGATTGGTGCGGTCTGTTCGCGCAGCCATGGGATTTACTTCATCATGGCCACGCTGGCTTTCGGGCAGATGGCTTACTCCTATATCTTCGAAGCACCACTCTTCGGAGGCGATGACGGGCTGGGGGGCATCTCACGCCTCGACCTCAGCCTGATCGGCGTGGACCTTGATGACAGCCGCAGCTTTGCTTTGTTCTGTCTTGCATTGCTCGCAGGGGTCTACCTGATGTCGGTCTTGATCCTGCGGTCGGGCCTTGGCCGTTCGCTGACGGGCGTCATGCACAACGAGCAACGGATGCGGGCGCTTGGGCTGACGGTCTGGCGGGTAAAGGCGGATGTCTTTGGACTTTCCGGCATGATCGCGGGCCTTGCTGGGGCGCTGACGGCTCAGCATATCATGTATATCTCTCCCGGCCTGCTGGGCTGGACCGTTTCGGGCGAGGCGCTTGTGGTGGTCATCCTTGGCGGATTGGGCACCCTGGTAGGCCCGCTTGTTGGCGCCGTCGCCTTCGTCCTGCTCAAACATGAGCTGAGCGCTGTGACGACCTATTGGCACCTTGTGGTGGGCGTTGTCCTGATCGCCGTGGTGATGAGCCGGGCAAACGGAATTTATGGCTTTATTGAGGGCCGTTGGATCGTCTGGCAAAAGGGCCGAGGCACCAACCAGACCGCCAGCCACGCGGCACGGGAGGCTGTGAGCGATGCTTGAAACACGTAATCTGGACAAGAGTTTCGGCGCGGTCCATGTGACCCGAGATGTTTCCCTAAAGCTGGAGCGCGGCGAACGGCGGGTCATCCTTGGGCCCAACGGCGCGGGCAAAACGACCCTATTCAATCAACTGGTCGGTGAACTGACCCCGAGCAGCGGAAGCATTCATCTGGCGGGCGAGGATGTAACGACCCTGCCGGTTGCCAAGCGGGTCCGTCGCGGTCTGTCACGCAGCTACCAAAAGAATACGCTCTTCGATGGGCTGACCGTGAAAGAAAATCTCGGGTTAGCCGCAGCGGTTCATACAGGCCACGCGACCCGCCTGTGGTCAGACAGCCTATCTAAACGCGAGGTCCGCGAGATCGTTGCAGAAGTTGCCGAGCAGGTAATGCTGCTGCCCTATCTCGACGCAAAAGTCTCGGAAATCAGCTATGGGGTGCGAAGGCAGTTGGAGGTCGGCGTGGCGCTCGCCACGCGGCCACTTGTGCTGCTAATGGATGAACCTACCAGTGGCGTCGGGCCAGAGATGGCCAAGGGATTTCACGACCTGCTGAACAATCTGCCTCGTGATCTGACCATGCTGATCATCGAGCATGACATGGATCTGGCGTTTGACGTCGCTGATACGATCACCGTGCTGAACTACGGCGAAGTTGTCTTTGACGGATTACCAGAGGCGGCGCGGGGATCGCCTATGTTGAAAGAAATCTATCTGGGGAGTTGGGAAGATGCTTGAACTCAATGCCATCGAATCCGGCTATGGTGAGACCCAAGTTCTCTATGGTCTTTCGCTGAAAGCGCAAAAGGGCAGGGTACTGGCCGTGCTGGGACGCAATGGGGCGGGGAAATCCACGACCCTCAAAACGATCATGGGGTTGCTGCCGTTGAAGTCCGGAGACATCGCTTTCGACGGCGCGCCGATCGCCGCGCAGCCCTTTGATATTGCCAAGGCCGGGATCGCCTATGTTCCCGAAACGCGCGATATCTTTCCGTCCCTGACCGTACGGGAGAACCTTGAGCTTGCTGCCAAACGGTTCGGCGGGCCGCAAGCCAAATGGACATTGGAACGTGTTCTGGACGTCTTTCCCCGGCTTGCAGAACGCATGGACAACGGCGGCGCCCAGTTGTCGGGGGGCGAGCAACAGATGCTGGCCATCGCCCGCGGTCTGCTGATGAATCCGAAACTTTTGATACTTGATGAGCCGACGGAGGGCTTGGCGCCCATCATCGTCAAGCTGCTGCATGACAAGCTGCAGCAGTTGCGGGACGACGGCCTTTCGATGGTCATCGTCGAGCAGAACTTCGGCTTTGCGACCTCACTCGCGGATGATGTCGTGGTCGTCGGCAAGGGGCAGGTGGTCTGGTCTGGGACCGCAGCGGAGATCAGGGCAAACGAAGAGATCCAGCATACTTGGCTTGGTGTGTAATGCACGCGGCAGGCCGAGGCTTACGGAGGGGCAGTCTTCAGTCTACCGCTTTAGCGGGCTACTTCGGGAGACTTTCTGGGCGACGTTCACGAAGTTTCTGACGTGGACCCCCTGATCATCAAGGCGATAGCTCACCGATAACTCGGTGCGCGCAATTTCGGGTTCGATCTTGAGAAATTTCATCCCTTTGCGCGGCGCGCTCGCGACTGACTCCGGCACGATGCAGACCCCTTCGCCCACCGCCACGAGGCTTAGGGCAGTTTGCAGGTCCATGCACCATATCCTCAAGGGCGCTTCAAACCCTGCGTCCTTGACCGCGTTGAGAACCATATCGGCATAGCTAGGGCGTGGACGCTCCGGGTACAAAATGAGGTTGTGGGTCATTAACCTTTCCAGCCGTGCGACCGTGCGTCCGCCGGTATCAACGATATCAGGAAGCGCGAGGATCAGTTTTTCTTCGGCAAGATGCTTCGAGAGAAACTCAGGGTCCTTCAGGGTGGGGCGGGCAAACACCGCGTCCAACTCGCGCGACACCAAAGCACGATGAAGGTCCGCATTGTTCATCGGAATAAGGCTTAGGTTAACGTCGGGGTAGTTGGCACGATAGGACCGAATGATGTTGGGCAGAATTCCATAGGTCGCCGACCCGACGAAACCAATCCGTAATCTGCCTTCCGCCCCTTGGCCGAGGCGGCGCAACTCCAAACGGGTATCATCCAACTGAGCGATGATCGACTTCCCGCGATGAAGCAGCCGTTCACCCGCCTGTGTCAGGCTGATAGAGCTTCGACCCCGGTTGAACAGCACCGCGCCGAGGTCTTCTTCCAATTGCTTGATCTGGCGGCTCAGAGGCGGCTGTGCCATGTCCAGACGCTCTGCGGCTCGGCCAAAATGAAGCTCTTCCGCCACGGCGATAAAATAGCTGAGCTGCTTAAAGTTCATTGTGATGCTCCCCCCGAAGTCTGATGTTATGTGATCCCCACTCACAAAAAAAGGCCCCCGCAGGACGGGGGCCAGCTCACAGGGAGGTGTGAGAAATTACTCGGCGGCCACAGCCTGAGAAATCGCGCCTTCTTTGAGGACGAAATCGAACTCGAAATGCAGGTCCGTACCGAGGTCTTGGCTGGCCCGGTTGAACTTGCCGATCAGGCTTTCCTTCACGGCGAAAACACTATCATCGTCTAGCCACGCGCTGTCTGCATCATAGATCTGGCTGATCAGGGGACGATAGCCATCCTTGGAAATCATGAAATGCATATGACCAGGGCGGTTCGGGTGATGCCCCATGAAGCGCAGCAACTCGCCAGCGGTTTCATCATCGGGAATGGGGTAGGGGACCGGACGTACGGCGATGAATGCGTAATGGCCGTTTTCATCCGTCTCGAAGCGGCCCCGCAGGTTGTATTCCGGTTGATCAGGATCGAGGTTTTCATAGATACCATTGGGGGCGTCTTCCCACACGTCGAGCGTCACGCCGGCAATGCCATTGCCATTCTCGTCTGTGATGTGACCTTCGAAAAAGACAGTCTCTTCATTTTCGAAATGTTTTTGAATGATCGAGGCGCCCTTGGGCAGCACTGGCGGATTTTCCCGATAAAACGGCCCCAGCACGGTGGATTCACTCTCTTTGCCTTCGACCGGGTTCGTCATCATGTCGACAAGGACTTCGAGACCCAGGATATCACCCAACAGAATGAACTCTTGCCGGTTGTCATCGCACAGCTTGCCGGCGCGTGCGAAGTAGTCGCAGGCGGCGAGGAACTCATGGTGTTGGAGTTTTACATCTTTGATGAAGCCATGCAGATGCTTGATCATTGATGTCGCGATCTCGCGCTCGCGACTGGTGATATCCCCGTGTTTACCGAGGCTCTCTGTCACGACGGCGGTGATATTGTCTTGGTTAACGATGCCCATGGTTTCCTCCTCCTGGCAGTCTGGAAGCGAGCCGCGTTTGCACTGCGCCCCCGTGGGACCGAGCATCAGTTATCAAGGTGTTTTGCCCAATGCCTGTCTTGGTATTGAGTGATACCGCACCGCGAGGGGAGGGACGCTGAGCCTGGGTGCCTGTTTCAGAGTATCACCCCATACCCCCGGTGGCATGGCGCGCGGAGGGGGGATCGTGGCACCAACCTGATATCCTGCGAATGTATGGGAGGCTCAGGTGATCGAGAATTTTAAGCGTATTCAGGCCACACTCGCGAAGTCGCCGCATCTTTTGCGGCTCGGGCGCCTCTTTTCTGAGACGGTCCTTATCGAAGTCGATGGCGACGAATATTATCTGTCCTTTGAAAAGGGGCATATCACCCAGATCGAGCAGGGCCCGAGCCGGAAAACACCTTGGCGTTTCGCACTTCGCACAGACGCCGAGGCATTGAGCAAGTTTTGGCAGCCGCGCCCCGAACCTGGGTTTCATGACATCTTCGGCCTAGTGAAGATCGGTCGGGGGCGGATTGACGGGGACATTCTCTGCCTCGTGAAAAATCTTCGGTTCTTTAAGGAAGTTCTAGGCATCGCACGCGCGCAGGAGGGCGTATCCGCATGAGCATCGAACCGATCACTGGCCGTTACATCACCGTCGAGGTCGAAGGTGCCGCCCGACGCATCTATTTCGAAGAGGCCGGGCAGGGCCGCCCAGTTCTCTGCCTGCACACCGCCGGTGCCGATACGCGGCAATGGCGTCATTTGCTCAACGATGCAGAGCTTACCGCTGCAAACCGATTGATCGCCTTCGATATGCCTTGGCATGGTAAATCTTTGCCGCCGGAAGGGTTCGAGACCGAGGAGTATCTACTCACCACTGAAGCATATATCGAAACGATCTTGGCATTGATCGATGGGCTGGGGCTGGACCGTCCTGTCCTCGCGGGCTGTTCGATGGGGGGACGTATCGCGCTGCAGCTTGCGGCTTTGCATCAGGAAAAGTTCAGCGGTTTCATCGCCATCGAAGCCTCAGATTTCCAGCCTGCGTGGTACGACATTGACTGGTTCCACCGTCCCGACGCCCATGGCGGAGAGATGGGCGCCGCATTAGTCTCGGCCAATATCTCCCCCTATGCGCCACCGGCGGAGCGGGCGAATACGCTTTGGATGTTCATGCAAAGTGGTCCCGGCGTGTTTCGGGGCGATCTGAGTTTTTACACCAAGGACGACAGTCTTATTGAGCGGTTGCCCCTGATAGATACAAACCGCACGCCGGTACATATAATCGTCGGAGCCTATGACCTGACCTGCACCCCAGAGGATGCCGCGCGAACTGCAAAGGCGATCCCGGGCGCGACTCTGTCCGTCATGGATGAACTTGGGCATTTCCCGATGAGCGAGCACCCGGAAGGGTTCCGTCCTTTCTTTGCTGAGGCCTTAGATAAGGTTGCCAGTTTAGAGGCTGCGGTGGCCTAAGCCATTGGAGTGACTGGGCTGGTCGAAAGGGGGCAATATGTCTGACGTGGCGCACAACCCGAGGGCCAGCTTAGGTAACCTGTCCGGCTCCGCCATAGGGGCGGGGCCTTGGCTGCTTTGGTCTCCTATGCAGGGCCCTTGCTCATTTACTTCAGCGCGGCTGAAGCGATGGGTGTCTCAAGGGACAGCTCCTCGTGGGTCTATGCAATTTAGATTGCCGCAGACGTTTCGAGCATTGGATTGAGCCTTTGGTACCGAATGCCCCTAGCAGTGGCAGGGTCGGCTCCGGGCACCGTGCTTTTGCTCGGCCTTGGCCAATCAATGAAGGTGTTGGGCGCTATCTGGTCGTCGCTGTTACGCTGCTTTTGATCGGGACAACAGGGCTGTTTAGAGCGGCTGGCAAGCTCTCTGGCTGCCGCGGTGACGAATTGGGTGATAGCCGGGATATTGTTCGGTCTTGGCCTCAGTTCTCCCCCCGGGGCATAGTCGACGGTGAGGGGAATCGGTGAGCGTCTAGCATTCGAGGTAGCTTGCCCATATCTAGCGACACCCCATTCAAACATTCACCTGTAGCGGCCCATCGTTCTTGATCTCTTCCATTGCGACGTAGGTGCGCGTCTCTTCGACCCCCGGCCATGTCAACAGAACATCGCCCAAAAAACTTCGATAGGCATCCATGTCGGCAAACCGCGATTTGATGAGATAGTCGAGCCCCCCGGCGACCATATGGCACTCTATTACTTCGGGAGAATTGCGTACCGCGCGGGCAAATTTCTCGAATACCTGCGGCGTTGTTTTATCGAGACGCACCTCCACAAAGACGAGGATTTTCAGACCGAGCTTTTGCGGGTTTAGCCTTGCACCGAACCCCTTGATGACCCCGTCACGCTGCAACTTGCAGAGGCGGTCACTCATGGAGGCTGGCGCAATGCCGACCCGTTCGGCCAGTTCAGCATTGGTCACGCGACCGTCCAATTGGATGATGCGCAGTATCTGCTTTGCGACGTTGTCGAACTTGATCATCGTCTCATGCCAACGACAGTTGCGCGCGGGCCGGGTGCGGGGTGTTTCAGCGGTATCCTCGTTGACTGCATTTTCAACTCTCTCCGGCCATCTCTCGGGCACGCGCATGCGCAGCTTTCACTGCATCTTGCAGGGTCCGCGGAAAGGCTGAGGGCGCTTCGAGGTGGTTCAACCCGGCCTCTGTCGTGCCGCCGGGGCTGCGCATGGCCTCTTTCAACTGTTTCGACGTTCGACTGTCTTCAGAAAGCAGCACCGCCGCCCCGAGCAGGGTTTGGCGCACCATCTTTTCGGCCAGTTCCGGGGGCATGCCTTGGGCCACAGCGGCGTCGACCAGATATTGCGCAAAGGCAAAAAGATATCCCGGCCCACTTCCAGCCACGGCCGTGGCCAGATCAATGTCATCTTCGTTTTCAATCCGTGCGAACTGCCCCACGCAATCAAACAGCGCGCTGATCAAACCGGTATCGGTGTCTGAGAGCGTGTCACGGCGCACAAAGCCTACGCTCATCGACTGGCCCACTGTGGCGGCGAGGTTGGGCATCACGCGCGCGATGCGCTGCGTGCCCAGTATATCTGAGATCGCAGCGACGGATGTGCCGGGCATGATCGAAACGGCCACGCCCCGCGCAATATGCACCAACACCGGCGCGGGAAGGCTGCCGAATTGTTGTGGCTTCACGCTGATGATCGTGAGGTCGGGCTCAATGCCGTCGAGCTCTTCCGCCGCTGCCGCAAAGGTGACCTTTGCGTCTTGCGGCAGCAGGGATTTGGCGCGCTCTGTTTGAGGGTCGAGCGCAATGTAGTGGTGGTCCGGCAGGGCCTGAAGCGCTCGGGTAAGGGTTGCCGCGCCCATATTGCCACAGCCGACAAACAGGATTGTCTTGGTGCTGTTCATTTCAAAGCTTTCATTGAATGGGTGCCTTCTTGGTCGAGGCCGTCCCGCAGCGGGAGCATGACCCGAACGCCATGCTCCCTTCGGGGGGGGATGCTGTAAGCCTAAGCGGCGGTTCACTCGTCTGGATCACCGCCGAGATAGAGTTTTTCCATCGCGGGATCATTCAGCAGGTCGACGGCCTTGGCCGACATGGCGACCTTGCCAACCGTTAGCACATATGCCCGGTCGGCCACGGTCAGCGCCTCATAGGCGTTCTGCTCGACCATCAGAATGCACATGTCCTGCTCGTCGCGGATCTGCGCGATTTCATCAAAGACGTCATGCATCATCGACGGAGAGAGACCGGCCGAAGGTTCATCCAGCAATAGGAACCGCGGACCCGCCATCAAAGCCCGTGCGAGCGACAGGATCTGCCGCTCCCCGCCCGACAGCGCCGAAGATCCAGCGATCTGATCAGCGTATCGAGAATAAATTGTAGCATGGTTACCCCGGTTAGTTGCCCGATCCCCTAGGTGGGCAAGGAAGAAGGGCAGATCCTATCAGACCTGCCCGTCCATTCATCGTCGGTGATCAGTCCATCGTGACCAGATCGTTACCTTCGACTTTCAGCTTCAGGTACGGCCGCCTTACGCGCTGGCCCTCGGCATCGAACTTGATCTCGCCGGTGGCTCCGTTGAAACCTTCGTCGCCCAATTCACGGATCGCGGTGAGAACGGCCTCGCGGTCGGTCGACCCGGCGCGGTTGATCGCCTCTGCCGCGAACAGCACCGCGTCATGTGCATAGCCGCCATAGGCCGAGAGGAAGCTCTCGCCATGTGCGCTTTCATAGGCGTGCTTGTAGCCCTCGCCGCCGTCACCGAGATAGCCCACATCCATGCCGGTCAGACCCTTTTTGAAGTCTTCGGGGGTGTCGGTGTTCATCATGGTGATCAGGATCGAGTACCACGGCGCATCTTCTTGCAGGCCAAGCTCAAAGCTTTCTTGCATGATGAGCGCGGCATCGGTGCCATAGGCGGTAAAGACATAGGCGTCCGGGTTGGTCGCTTCCAATTGCTGCAATTCGCGACGATAAGACGGCTGGCCGCCGTTGAACATCACAGTGGTAGTAACCTTGCCACCCATGCTGGTCAGGTGCTTTTCGATTTCCTGAGCCACCCCTTGGCCAAAGGCGTTATTGACCGCCAGAACAGCCACATTCTCCCAGCCATTGGCGGTGACTTCGGTGGCCGCGAACTCGGTCGAGACGTTGTCGAGACCCACCATCGAGAAGGAGGTGTCACCGATCCCGCGCACCAAACCAGACGTCGCGGCCGGATTGAGGTGCGGCACGCCTTCTTGTCCCAGATAGTCACCCATCGGCAGGGTAATGCCCGACGAATAAGAACCGATAACAAGGGCCACGTCATTGACCGAGACCAGCTTCTTGGCGGCGTCGATCGCGGTTTGCGGTTTGCCGGCGCTGTCTTCGATGATCACTTCCAGCGGCTCTCCCAAAACCCCGCCAGCGTCGTTGACTGTTTTGACCGCGATTTCGATGGCACGGCGCTGGTCTTCGCCCGGTGTTGCGTTCGATCCCGAAAGCGGGATAACAGCGCCCAAGGTAACCTCGGCCCAGACGGGCACAGTGCTGACCAGCGCTGTCGCGGCCATCAAAGTGCCAATAAGTTTTTGATTTTAATTTATTTATTCCTCTCTGTTGTCGTAGTGACAGGGTTAGGGTACGCAGGCCGACTTCCTAGAAACATCGTATCATTTCGATAAATCGCCTAAGATTCTGCAGAGTTTGGGCGCATCTCTGAATTTCCTACGGGACGGCGCGTAAACTTCCAATTTTTCCGTTTTTGAGATGGTCGGGCTTCAGTTCGAGCCGAGAATCCCCCCACGATTGCGGGCATTGGCACCCAATTGAGCCGCAGTGCTTTCGGGCCAGAGGGAGGGCATCGCGACCATATGTTCGTCTTGCCCACAGCCGCGCTGTGGTTGCTTTGGGGCGTTGTCAGCATCCGTCAGTTTTTGCATCCGAAGCGCGTCGGGTTCGGCGCGAAAGCCAAGGCACCGTCCTGCCCGTTCGGACGCATCCGCGCTGCGCAACCTGTCCACAACTCCCCCTCCGCCGCCCCCATGCCACCCGACGCTTCGAACCCTCCGAGCCGTTCAGCGCCGAGTTCCGCACTCCGCACCTCTTCAAGACCGATCTCTGGATGGCGTGGCAGATCGCGTGGCAGGGATGCGAGTTTTGGGCGCTCCATGTCGCACCATGCATCAAGCATAGTCCAAGATCTCCATTTGGTATCATTGTGAGAATATCACATGGGAAACCGAACTTCGATATACTCTCTGTATGAAACTATCTCTTGCGAGAAACACGTGCCCGTGCGTAGGTTGATTGAAAAAAGAGAGCGGTCCCGATGCAAAGCAGTAAACCATTCAAGAACAAGCGTTTGACCTACAGACTAGACATCATCGCGCAGGAAGCCATCGCAGCCGCGGACGATATTGCTGTGCGCGAAACCGGCTGCCGGATCAGAGATATTCGTGTTCTGCGCCTGATAGATGATGCGCCGGGAACAACTTTTGCCGAGATTTCCAAGATCATGGGGTACGACAAGAGCCTTACGTCGCGCATCATCCGCAATCTGATCAGCAAGGGCCTGATCCAGCGCGAGAATTCCGAAGAAGACGCCCGCGTCTTCTTTCTCTCCACCACCACCCGGGGCAAGGAAGTACGCCTCACCGCGCGGCGGGTTTCTGACAACCTTGATACGGTCCTGACAGACCCGCTTTCAGCCGAAGATCTGCGGCAGTTGGATGATATCCTAGCTCGGCTGGGGCGGTGGGTGACCTCTGGTGATTTCCAAGCGGCGTTGACTGAAAGAGTCTAGCCCAGCTCAGCGGGCGGAACATCCGCAAGGCGGGCGCGGTTGGTCGGGTCGATCGCGGGTTCCGTCGCAAACTTTGTCGAGTGTTGGCGGAATGCCTCCCACAGATCATGCGTCATCGGCGCTCTTATTGAAAAACCGCAGCCTTCGCTTCGCAGAACGTGAGGAAATAGCTTTGGAGTGGGCGAGGGTCATAAGTGTCTGTGTCAACGATGGCCGTGGAAGCGCCATCGCTTTCCCCGGGAGGTCATTCTCTGCCCAAACGGATGCTGCTGCGATCTTCGCCGAGGTCGGCAGCTATCCATCCCCTTCGGGCGAGAATGGGAAGCAGGTAGCGCTCGCGCGGCGCCGATGGTTCAGCGCCGCGCGTATAAGGGATTAATTTGTGGCTGCGTTTGTTACGCTGATCAGGGAGGGCATGATCTGTGCTACAGCGCGGTTCCATCGCGTGATTGGCTGCTGGGCCACGAAAACGATATCATTCGGACGGAGTTCGAACTTAGTGGTGAGCGCATAATTCGCTGCATTTCGTGTATCGAGGTGCCAAGCGGTCACGGCTCCAAACTCACGCGGATCGGAGGACGCCCGCAGCACGTAAATTTGTGAAACGTCACCAGTCTCAACCGTAAGACCATCGGCTTGCGCAAACATGGCATCTGCCAGTTTTGCTTTGCGGTCATAGGGCAGCGGGAAGCGCGATTGCTTGCCAACCTCCCCAGTCAAGTACACATAATCCCGATTATCCGCACCAAGGTCGATGCGGGTTTGATAATTCTGGCGGGCCTCCTCAAGCTGGCCCCGGCGCAAATTCACTTCGAGCTGTAGTTCATTCAGCGCCGCCTGTCGTGCCGCTTGGCGGGCGGACACCAAGGTGATTTGCTGTTCAAAATAGCTTTGCGCCTGCCCTAACTCGTATTCAGTATCGACAAAAACCGCGTCCCCATCGACGAGCCGTGTGCGAAGCAGGTCCCCGCGTTCATAAAGCGTCGTCAGCGGAATTTGGTAGAGCGTGCCATCGCGGTAGATCCGAACGGATGCGAAATCTTGGTCTTCAACCGAAACGCCCCCGGCCGCAGCCAAGGCATCCCCAAGGTAAAGCGGGGTCAGCGAAACCGGTACAACGCCCGGAGTGCCCACCGCACCGCCGATGGAAACTTTACGGGAATTGAATTCAGCAATTTCGAGGCTGAATGTCGGGTCGAATTGGTTCTCTACGAGCTTTTGAAACAGCGCCGCTTCGGCGTCTTCAATGGTAAGTCCGGCAATCCGCACACGGCCGACATTCGGGATGTTGATGGACCCGTCATCCTGCACTGTATAGCCTTGCCGCGCGTTTTGGGCCGCGAGTAGGCCAGAGAGCTCCTCGACCGTTGACCCGGTGTTCGGCGTGGATAGCAAAACGACATCACCGATGCCGATTTGATAGGCACCCGGATTGGCAGCAGGTGGTACGCGCAGGGCCAAGGTTCCGGGACGGGTCTCAAGATCGAATGTTGGCTGAGGCAAAGCCCCCGCCCCCCGGCCCAAAGTGCCGCCCCCGGCGGTCATCGAGAAGACGGCCGGTAAGGTCTTTGGCTGATAACTGGACCGGTTGGCTTGCACCACGGTTTCTGCGGAAAGAGCGACCACGCGGACATTGGTTCCATCACTGACACCGGGGCTCACAGAGGAGGACCGATAGACCGAACCGCAACCTGCTAGGGCCGTAAGCGCGACCAGTAAAATGACTTTTTTCAACGTTCAGTCTCCTATTGTTTCGGGAGTTCTATTCAACGACCCGCGTCGAAAGCGCCCCGATATAAGGACCCGCCCATTGGCGCGATTGCACAATACGGCGCGCGCCGGGGGTGACCCAGTAAATATTGGTAAATTCTTGATCTAGGCTACGGCAATTCTCGCGCATCTGCACGGTTTGAACAGGCCCAGAGCGTAGCGCAATATCGCTCGTTTCGCCCCGGGTAAAAAGACAACGGTAGGTGCGCGCAACCGCGCGGTCATTGCCGTCGAGATAGGTGTGGAACCGATCCGAATAGCCATTTTTCAAACCACGGATATGAGCCAAGGGTGCACTCAACTCAGACGCCAGCAGCCCTTCTCCAAAGCCACGTGTGCCGTGCAGCATCCCGTTTTGCAAAATAATCTGCGCCCCCTCAGGTGTAAGCCAATAGTCGAATGCCCCGTCGCGCCTTTCCAGCAGGAGGGTGCCACCCTCTTGGCGCTCGACGAAGCCAACTTGCAAAGCAGGCGCTTCGGCTCGGGCCAATGCTGCGAAACGAGGCGCGTATTCGGCTTTCTCAGGTATGACGAGAGGGCCGAGCAAAGTGTCCCTCATGTCCACGGTACCACAGCCCAGCAAAAAACTACTAAGGATTAGGATCAGCGGCCAAAGCTTCATCGGTAAAAGCGCCCCCAGCCATCGCTCAGTTTGTCTGCACGGTAATCGCGCACCACATTGTAAAGACGATTTTCCACATTCAACCGCGCCCCGCCATCGCGTGTCACCGGCTGTATCACGCGGCTCACTGTGTCACGCGAAGGCTCACCCGTGAGCCATGAGAGCGGCACGCTAAAGCGGAGCCCCTTGTCGAAAGACCCTTCGCCGAAGTCATCAAAGCTGACATCGGTCAGAGTGAAATACCCGCCGATCTTGAAGCCGTTGTTAAACTCGCGGTCCAGCCCGAAGGTCGCCCCCCAGTCCTTTGCCAGATAGCGGCCCACATCCACCTGCGTGGTGAATCCGTTGCCCAAATCATAATAGGCCGAGGCATGGCCTGTCACGACATCGTAGTCCTGAAAACCGAACAACATGTCAAAATCACGCTGCTTGGCATAGTTGACTTCAACCCCGAGCGCGAGCCGGCTGGCGACAGGGTACCACAAAAGCTCCCCCGACAGCCCGCCGTACATATTTTCCAGATACCCACCCGTGACGCGACCAAAGAGATCTTGGCCCGGGCGAAACATGTATTCTGCCGTAAGCTTATTGACTTCGAAATCGGATTCGATAGCATAAAGCACCGCATCTGAACGCACCCGCTGAATCACCGAATTGGACCGACGCGTCACCTTAT
This sequence comes from Sulfitobacter sp. D7, assembly GCF_003611275.1. Taxonomy (NCBI): domain Bacteria; kingdom Pseudomonadati; phylum Pseudomonadota; class Alphaproteobacteria; order Rhodobacterales; family Roseobacteraceae; genus Sulfitobacter; species Sulfitobacter sp. D7. Next base: position 19,865 of record NZ_CP020699.1, on the reverse strand, counting down.
CCATATTGCCGACGAGCGGATAACGGAACCGACCCGAAAAGGTCAAACCGGGGCTCGGCCGATAGTCGGCGGTGAACTGGGCGCCCACATCATACCGCAGCGGGCTGTCTGGATCAAAGAGTGACAGGGCCAAGTAGGGGCCAAGCCCATAGGTAAACGTCGGGAAAGCTTCGGGCAATTCGCCCTCACGGCTGTTCGCCTCGGCGTCTTTGATCTTTGCGCGGGCAAGCGTGCGCCAAGCCCCATCATAGTCGTTCTTGAGGTCTTCCAAATCAGCGCGCGCCACGGTGACAGTGCTGATCGCCATCCCGTTGGCTTGGAAGGTGATGTCAAAAACCTCGACCTCTGCGGGCAGCGTCACGGCCATCACCCGCGCGGCGCGGCCCGCGGCCTGTGCTTCGATATCCCACAGGTTGTTTTCCAACCGCACCTGCGCGCGGCGGCCATTCACGGTCAGCCCCTGAAGCTCCATCCCCTCCTGCGCCAGCAAGGCCTTCAACGTACGGTCTGCTTTGGCCTTCTGCACCGGCTGTCGAAGATCGTGATTTGCAAGCACCGCTTGATTGCGCGGCACCAGCGGCATCGGGGCCGCGTCGAGCCCTCCCGGCGCGCGGCGTTTTGCCGGGTTTAGAATGAGGCTATATTGCAAACCAACTTCTGAGCCACCGATCACAAAAGCGCGCAGGTTGGAGCCGCTTGGATAGCTGTAGTTAAGCCCCACATTGATCGGGCTTTTGATGTCGATCGCACCGACACTTTGTTCGCGCTCGTAAGCGTCCGAGGAATACTCCAGCTGAAAAGACAAACGATCCGTTGCCTGATATTCTACCCCGGCGAACAGGGCAGCAGGGCCGCGAAACCAAGCGCCGAAATCAAGTTGGCCTGTCGTGTTAATACCACCGGCACCGACATTCGGTCGCGTATCAAAACGGTCGGCCACCACGCCCAGAGGGTTCGAGAAAGAGCCACGCTGCGCCAAGCGCCCCCAGCCCATGCCCCCGGTTACTTTCAGTTTCGAGCCGAAGCTCTTGGTCCCGACGAAATATTCGCCTGAATGAATGCCGGTGCCGCCGAAATCTCTTAAACCGACGGCAAGGGCAGGAAAGCGCAGCGTTTCATCCGTGATCTGGTAATGAAGGTCAAAGCTCCGGTCATAGCGCGTACCGTCTTGAGGTCCGCCCGGATCAAAGTCGTCAATGATCGCATAGCGAAAAGTGCCGTAAACCCTAGGCAAAACCTGGAAAGTCGCAGTGTTGCGTGTGGTATTGCCAAAAGTGCTCGCGGTCAGCCCGACATGACCATCCGACAGAACCTCTGCCGTTGGCATATCAACAAGGCCGGGGGTGCCATATGTCGACAAAGTCTGTGCCCGAGCGACGCCATCTGCCCCCAAGGCGACCAGAGCAACAATACATAATAACTTGCTTGCACGCATTAAGACAAAAACCTGAACTCGAAGGAACCTATAGCAGCCTCATGCCACGACTTCACAACGGCTGGCAAACCACTTAATAATTAACGCTACACTGCGGTCCTGCTGCAACACTCCGAAGGACGATATCCCACACATGCTTAGCAATTGGATCAAGGGGCTATTCGCACCAAAAAGACCATTTCCGCCCCTCGCACCAGACGCACCTTTTGTTGCACTCGGCGACATACACGGTCGGGCGGATCTGCTTGCACGCGCCCTCGACAGTATCAAAGATACCCAGATTGTTTGCGTCGGTGACTACGTTGATCGCGGAGATGAAAGCGCCGAGGTATTGCGTCTGCTGCACGCCCGGCCCGATGTGGTCTGCCTTTCGGGCAACCACGAAGAGATGATGCTTAATTTTCTGGATCATCCGCAAAAACATGGACCCCGCTGGCTGCGCTATGGAGGTCTTCAGACATTGGCAAGCTTTGGCGTTGCAGGCGCGAGCGAAGCAACAACCGGGGCCGCGCTAGATGCTATCGCTGAACAGCTCCAGAATGCGATGGGTGCAGAGCTCGTCCTGTGGCTCCGCAACCGCCCAATTTTTTGGCAGTCAGGAAACGTCGCGGTTGTCCATGCGGCGGCAGACCCGGCCAGTCCAATCAATTTGCAGACCGCTGAAACCCTGCATTGGGGGCATGCCGATTTCGAAACCACCCAGCGGCAAGACGATATTTGGGTGCTCCATGGTCACACAATCGTCGATGCCCCGTTTGCCGATTGTGGACGCGTGTCTATCGACACTGGCGCCTATGCCACAGGGCGGTTAACGGCCGCGTGGGTCTCAGCGCATAACGTGACTTTCAAAACGGTCTGAATATACCCAGCCAAGTCTTCGCCTGACCTTCTACGAAATAGCCAAAGCAATCATTACGTGTAATAGTTATCCGATGTTCACCTTCGGAAAACGCCATTGGCTTTACGCATTAGCCATGTTTCTTGCCGTAAGCGCATGCAGCCATGGGTTCGCGGCCTTCTGGAACGATAAGGCCCACCGGTTACCCGTCGCGCATTCACTGACATCCACAACACAGGTACGCTTCTTTGGAGTTTCAAGTTTCCTTATCCGCAGTGGAAACTCTTCGCTCATGATCGACGGGTTTCTATCCCGCCCACCAAACGCGCTGACTAGGAAGGTCCAGCCTGAACTCTCCACGGTCACATCGCTTTTAGCTACCGCAGGTGTGCCCGTGGCGCGGTCTTGTGAAAACAGCGAGGGCAATGGAAAGAGCATAGACGCAGTCGTCGCCATGCACGGGCATTATGATCATGCACTCGACACCCCCCTAATTGCTGCCTTGACGGGTGCGACCTTCATTGCCAATCGTGAAGTCTTGTCCGCATCCTCCCGCATGGCAAGGTTGTTTCCGGACCTTTGCGCCATCACTGATTTCATAGAGATCACTGGCAGTGGACCTATTCGCATTTCACTTGGAGACATTAAGCTAACACTGTTTGAAACTCCCCATTCCACCAATCCTGCTTCAACGTTGTTGGAACGCCTGCCGGCCGACGATGCATGGGAATTTCCTACGTCAATTCGAGACTTCAAATCAGGCATCAGCCTTGCCGCTCATATAGAAACCCCTGACGGAGCGATCTTAATCCTTCCGACCGCAGGTAACATCGGCCCGCGTCTGAGGAACCTGAATCTGGAAGCCAATACAATCTTCCTTGGTGTGGGCGGGTTGGGCTGGCAATCCAGTAAAAAGATCAAACGCTACATTCTGAACAGCGTAGTCGCCAGCCGCGCGACCAAAGTAATCCCAATCCATTGGGATGCTCATGCCCCCGCCATTGATCCTTCCGCCCCGAGCCTTCCCATCCCCGCTTACGAAAACCTGAACCGGGCTTTGCAAGCATTGGCAGAGCTCTCCAAAGACAATCCCGATATTTCCATCCTATCCATACCGACATTAAATCCTTTCGATCCGTTTCTCGACCCCACCACAGCAAAACCAAATTGATGGAAAACTTATTCATGAAAAGTTATTCTTTGAAAGTTCTAGCGCTGAGCGGCGCGTTCATGTTCTCAAATGCAGCGGTAAATTCGTTTGTCTTCGCAGAAGAAGCCTGTGACACCTGTTTCACCGCACAGTTTTGGAAAACACCGGATCGCGGCGTCGATTATCCGGAAATGCAGGACGATGACTTTCGCCGTAGGCGTGCGTCGTTCGGCGTCGCGTTTCAAGGTGGCGGAAACCGCGCCGCCCCTGCAGCACTTGGCCAGCTTCGCGCATTACATGATTTGGGGTGGATAAAGCAGATACGCTATATCACTGCCATCTCTGGTGGCAGCTGGACCGCGATACCCTATACCTATCTGAAAAAGGATTGTGCGACAGACAGCGGTGCATATTGCGATGAAGATCGTTTCCTGGGGACTTATTATTCCCCCGCAGCTTTGGGGGAAATATTGCCGCAAGTCATCACCTCAGCCCGGGCCGCAGGGGCAAGCGTCAATGATATTCCGGGCTTTGCCCGCGGAAGCATGCTCGGCGCGATCGGGCGCGCAAATGTCACTAAGAAAATGTTCAACGCTTGGAAGACGGGCCGATTTGACGAATCCTATTCCGAGACTTTAGGCGAGATCTATCTCAAACCTTTCGGTCTCGGCCGCGCGAACAAATCCGACCCTGACAGTCTCTTTACGTGGCGGCTCACCGATAGAGACCGCGTCCGGAGGTCTCGGGAAAACCGTCGCCCTGCTCAGGTCCACTACGTCGAACGTGATCGACCCTATTTGATCGTTGGTGGCACCCTGTTGACCCAGAGGATCATTATCGATCCCCATAAAAAATTTCGCATGGAAATGACGCCGCTATATACGGGTATGCCGATGCGGCGTTTCCCCTATGGTGACAAGGTAAGTGTCGGTGGCGGTTTTGTGGAATCGCATGGGTATGATCAGGCCACCCACCGTGCCAAAGATTTCGCTGACAAGACCGAGCTTTCTTTAAAGCTTCCGCAATATGGTGGGCGCATAGATGAATCGCGGCTGAATTTCTCTCTTTCGAACGTGGCCGCCGTTTCCGGTGCAGCCCCTGTCGAGACCTTCGTAAACTTGCCAGTGCTGCAGGGCCTGCTGTCAAACCTCGGCTTCCCCGAACATTATTCGCCGACAGATCAAGAAGTGGGTGACAAGATCAAACTTCTCGCCAAGAAGGACAGCGTTTATCAAAAAGAATGGGCTCATGGCGACGGCGGGCATGAAGACAACCTTGGTCTTGCGCCCCTGCTCGCACGACAGGTCGAAAACATTATTGTTTTCGCAAATGCATATGCTCCGCTGGACCCAGAGCGGGTCGAGACATGTCGGAATGTCTTTACCGAATTCGACAAAGCGCCCCAGGGCGCGCGGTTGAAAGAAAGCGTCCGTAAAATCTGTGAAGAAGCCATGGTCGGCGATGACTTGCCATCATTTTTCGTCCAAACAAAAGGCCAGATTCACAATATTGGCCTTACCATGGTCAAAAACGACGACAGCGGGCTGACTGGCCTTCGGCGCAGGTATGAGGATTTGATAACTCTGGCAGAAGATCTTGTGCGCCAAAGGAACGTCAGCTGCGAAAAATACCACTATGACCCGGCCGCAAGCGTATCCCCCGGTATCGCCTATACCCCGACTATCTGTGTGGTGTTTCTGGGTCTCGAAACGGCATGGTCGAAACCACTTTTGGCCAATGCGCCTGCTGAACATCGACCGGCGATCATGAACGCCTTGGAAATGACGTCGGCCGGGGCCTCCACGGTCAACCGGCGCTGGTTGAAAGGTTTCCGGTCCGGCGGCTTCCCCCATCTCGGGACGTTCTTTGACCAGCGGATGCATATCATCGACACCGATGCCCCCCGCCTCTTCGCGCTGAGCAATCTGACAGCTTGGAAATTACAAGAAGCCGATACCGTCAAACAGATCAAAGATGCATTTGGCAAAAATGGCTTGAGGTTAAAATAGATTTTCAACAGGGCGCGATTCTGAACCAAACACGCCCCTAGCGGCCTGCTTTCCGGCAGGCAGCTGGTACGGCACGCCCGCCACAGCCTGCGCCAACACGCGCGCGCTCTCGCGCCAGCAATATCGCTGCGCCTGCTTTTGCCCTGAATGAACCATTGCGCTGCGCTTTCCGCTTTCAAGGTGCGCAAACGCCCTCATCGCCCGCGCAATATCCCCTTTATCATTCGGATCGAACCAAAGCGGCGCATCCCCCAAAACCTCTGGCATCGCCCCACTGCATGCGCAAATCACCGGCACGCCCAACTGCATCGCCTCAAGCGGCGGAATGCCGAAGCCCTCATGCAAGGCCGCGAAAACAAATGCCGACGCCCCCTCATAGAGCCCGCGCAGGTCGCCGTCCGGCACCCGACCGAGCATTTTGATCCGGCCACCTCCGGCCGTCGCTTGCGTCGCAATCCCCGGCACCTCGCCGCCGACGAGGACCAGCGGCGGCACCTTAGACCCGCACGCCGCATGGGCGGCGATCAATGCGCGCAGGTTCTTGTTGGGGCTGCGGTTGCCGACGCTCAGAAAGTACCCCCCCGGCGTCAGCCCATAGCGTGCCGGAACACCGGGCGCGGATGGCAGGCGCAACATGTGACCCGCGCTATTGGCCACGATACGAAAGCGGTCTTCGGCCAAGTGCAATTGTGCCGCCAGCGCCGTCGCCGAATGACGGCTCACGGTCAGCAAGGCCGCGGCGCGGCGCGCAAGACGGGGGCGCAGGGCGCGGTGCCATAGCCGGTAACGCGCTGAATAGGCTTGGGGAATCTCCCAAAGATTGGCGTCATGCAGGCACAGCACATGAGCGCGGTGCAGCAAAGGCCCGCTGTTGCCAAGACTGACCAGAACGCCGTCGCGGCTCGCCCGCCATAGCGCCCCCTGCTCCCACAGATGTCCGCGCCCGCCCGGCACATGCCGCAGGCCGAACCTCCGCCAACCGGGCGCTTCGACCTTTTGTGGCACCAGTACTTCTATGGGGCCAAGCCGGTCCCGCAGGGCAGGTGATTGGCATAGCTCCCTGTCCAGTGCTGTCAGTATCTCACGCGCAAACCGCTGCACGCCCGAGGTCGGCTGCGTCAGAAAACGGCCATTGACGTAAATCGTCACGCCAGCCCCATTTCATGATCGACAACCAAGGGACGGGGGCGGCGCGTCGGTAGACCGTAAAGCGAGGTCGTCCGTCGACCAAGGGCAACGCGCGCCCAAGCACTGACATCTGTAGCCAGCGCTCCCTCCCGCATACGATTTAGGCGTCGTTCGTCCTGCAGAAGTTCTGTCATCAGCCGCAGCGTCTCGCCCAGGTCGTGAGCGTCGGCGATCAACCCGTTGCGTCCATGGTCGATAATCTCATCAATCCCCGGCAGTTCCCGCACCACCATCGGGCAGCCCGCCGCCATGGACTGGACTGCCACCCGCGGCAGACCCTCCCGGGTTGAAGTCAGCACCGACAGATCAGCAAGAGCAAACAGAGCTTCCGGGTCCGGACGATGGCCGCAGAACACGACTTTATCCTGCAGACCCAGCCCCTCCACCGCGGCGCGAATGCGCGCTTCTTCCGGCCCCGCCCCCGCAAGGAGCAGTTTCAGATCCGGCAGCGTATCTGCCACCCGCGCGAAGGCACGCAGGAACGGTACATGCCGTTTGCGCCGCTCGAAAGCGGCCATCATCAGTACCACGCGGGGCCGCGCATTGCCGCGCGCCACCCCCAAGAGGCTACGCCAATCGGCAGGCAGTGCCGGGTTGCGGAAACGCGCGATGTCCATACCAGACCGCACGCAATGCACCCGCCCGCGCCGCGCGATCCCTGCGGTGACATAAGCCCGCCCCACCGCTTCGGACACCCCAATAAACACGTCTGTCTGCCGCGCCGCCAACCGTTCTGCCGCGAGGTAGAGCGCGCGTTTTGCAGGGGCAACGCCCTCGAAGGGAACGATGTGAATCCCATGGGCCACCACCGCATCCGGCACCGCCCGCGCGGCGAGGCGGCCAAGAATGCCGGCCTTGCTTTGATGGGTATGGATCACATCCGGATTTAGCTGACGGTAGATTTGGCGCAGGCGTATCAGAGCGCGCATGTCCTGCACCGGATGGATCGGATGCACCATTTCAGGCAGAAAAATCCGGGTCAGACCCCGTGGCAGGTGATCCTCCCAAAAGGGATCTGGCGCGGCCCCATGGATAAGAGACACCCTATGGCCCTGCGCAATCTGCCAGCGACAGGTCTCAAGCGTATTCTCCTCGGAACCGGCCCGCAGTAGCCGGGTAAGCAGGTGAACGATATGCATTGGCGTCCCTCGAAAATCGGCTCCCACCCTTCTCGATCACTGCCAATTTCGGGCCACAGGTCTTACCAAAGGCTTAACAAGAACGATTTTCTTAGAAACTGTCTTTAACCGGCGAGATGACGTCGACGGTTGGGTAGTAGTTCCGATAACGCCCCAGATCGCGGGTGAGCAGAGGCCACCCCCGCACCGCGGCATGGGCCCCGATGAAGAAGTCCGGCAAAACACCGCTGCGCGTACCGCCCGCCTTGCGGTACTTGCGAAAGACTTTCGCCGCGAGAAACAGCGCCGCATCGGGAATGGGATCGCGCTTTAACCCGATGCCGCTGACGAAAGCATCAAGCGCTTCCTTGCTGTCATAACGCACCGAAAGCTCGGCATAGATCACATCGTTAATCAGCAGCGGCCCAGCCAGCGAAGCCGCTTCAAGCTGCGCAATCGACCAATCCGCGAACTGCGGGTCATCTGTCACCAAATCCAGCAGTACATTGGTATCGACGAGGGTCAAGCATCAGGCTCCGTTGGCAAATCTCGGGTCAGCGCCATGATCGCGTCGGTGTCCATCCCCGTCCCCGCATGGCCGCGGTACTGCGCAAAACTGCTTTTGGCCCGCACCTCTTCCTGCGGCACAAGCTCCACCCGTCCGTCGCGCGTGCGGCGGAAACTCACTTTGCTCCCGGCATGGAGGCCCAACAGGTCGCGCACGGCCTTGGGAATGGTCACTTGGCCCTTGGATGTCACGGTGGTCGGCATCGGAATCGCCCTTGGTAAGGAATGATAAGTCAAAGGTATTACCTCTCTCTCCGGTTTTCAAGATGCCGCAGCGCAGGGTGGCGCAGGCTTTCGTTAAGCGCGCGTTAACCAAATCGCGGCAATCCTCCGAGAGGTCTTGAATCAAAACCGATGGAGCGCCCATGCGCCGGATCATATATATTCACGTCCCGAAATGCGGCGGTTCCAGCTTCGGCGCGGCGCTTCGGTTGCGGTATTTCCTGTCTCAGGCGGTGATTAGCCTTGAACCCGGCGATACCGATCAGCCTGCCGCGCCCCGAATGCTGGCGGATTACGCGCGCCGCCGGGCACAGCTGCACCGGCTGGTCGCCCGGAGCACCCGGATGATCTCTGGCCATGTGCAATATGATCCCGCGCTCCACGCCGGGGCGGCAAAAGACTATGCCTTCGTCACCCTGCTGCGCGACCCCGTTGCGCGCTTCGTGTCGCATTACAATTACCTGCAACGGTGCCACCCCAGCCCGTCGCGCCCGGCCACGCTGGCGGCCTTCCTCGACACGCCGGATGCCGTGCGACTGGCGTCGCAATACCTCTTTTACTTCGCCGATCAAAGCCCGCAGCGGGGCCAAGACCCTGCCCCGCTTATCGCCCGCGCCATCGCGGCCCTTGGTCGTTTCGACATTGTGGGAGAGCTAGATCAACCTGATGTTTTTGCACGCCAATTGCAGCACCATGTCGGCACCCCCCTGCCCCTTTGGCGGCGCAACGCGGCCCCCGTTCCCACGGAAATTCCCTCCGAACTTCGCCCCCGGATAGAGGCGCTCTGCGCACCCGACATCGCAGTTTACCACGCCCTACAAAGCACGCGGATCGCCGCATGAGATGGCTGCTCTCCCCCCTTTCGCTGCTGCTTATCTGCTGGGGGCTCTCCGGCGCTGGCGTCGCCCTCACCCTCGCCTACCTCGACCGCCTCGACCTCGTGCAAACCTTCATGCGCCGCGAGGATCTCAGCCTCTCGGCCTTCACCACCACCGGGGCGGCTTGGCTGTTCTTGGCCCTCTTGGCCTATGCCGTGGGGGATCTGGCTGCGCGTTTCTCCTACCGAAGCCCTCAGGGGAACAACGTGCAAATCAATCTGACCCGTGCGGCCTATCTGACCTTTGCTCTTAACCTTGTTTTACTTGGGGTCACCGCCCTTTGGATCGCGACCGCCGCCGCCCAAGCGGGCGGTCTGATGCACCTCGCCGCCGCCGCATATATCGACAGCCTGACCACGCGCGACCTGCTGTTGGAAAACAAACTCTTCACCGGCATGCGCCTTTTCTATGCCGCCTTGCCGGGCACCGCCTGTCTGGCCACCGCGCTTTTGTGCCTCGGCCCCCTGCCCCGCCACATCCGTGGCCTGCTCTTATCCATCCTGATCGGCAACACGCTGGCGCTTTTCATCCTGCCCATCGTCATGAGCCAGCGGTTGCTGCTCCTGCAACTGCTTCTGTCATGCTACCTCGTCGCCTGCCTGATCCGAGGGCGGCTTGTCGGATGGGGCTGGAGCCTGCTGGCCATGGCGCTATTCCTTGGCCTCTGGATGGCGCGAGAAGCGATTACCAACCCGATGTTTGATCGCTCTACCTTCGACATAGGCACGCAAAAACTGGCCTTCTATCTAATCAATGGAGCTATGCGGGAATTTGGGTGATGGCGTGATTTGAAGTGCGGCGTATCGTGGCGGGTGTCAAAGCCGGCCAGAACCTCACAAGGAGCGATACGCCATGAAGGAAGATACAACGATCCTGCCATTTCGCCAATCGGAAACGATCGTCGATCCGCTGACAGAGCTTGCTCGGCAAGGTGCTCGTCGGATGCTGGCGGAAGCGCTGAAGGCCGAGGCTGATGCCTTTGTCGCCAGTTTTGCCGATGAGCAGTTGGAAGACGGGCGTCAGCGGATTGTGCGGCATGGATTTGGCCCTGAACGGAAGATTCAGACGGGGATCGGTGCTCTGGATGTCCAGCGGCCCAAGGTGCGCGACCGGATGGCGTCCTCTGATGGGGCAGAAAAGATCCGCTTTACCTCGAACATTCTGCCGAAATGGGCGCGCCGCTCGATCAGCTTGGACGCGCTGCTGCCTGTTCTTTATCTGAAGGGCATATCGACGGGCGATTTCCAGGACGCGCTGTCGGCCATCATGGGGCCGGATGCGCCCAACCTCTCGCCAAGCGTCATCTCGCGTCTGACTGCCGGATGGCAGGTTCAATATGATGCCTGGGCACGGCGGGATCTGTCTGCCCGCCACTACGTCTACATTTGGGCGGACGGCGTTTATCTTCAGGCGCGGATGGAGGAAAATGCCGAATGCATGCTGGTGATCATCGGCGCGACACCGGAGGGCAAGAAAGAGCTGATCGGCTTTCAGGTCGGCCTGCGGGAGAGCGCGCAGAGCTGGCATGAGTTGCTGACCGACATCAAAGGCCGCGGGCTGTCCGTCGCACCGGAAATTGCGGTTGGGGATGGAGCCATGGGGTTCTGGAACGCACTGGACAAAACGTTTCCAGGCACAAAGCACCAACGGTGTTGGGTGCATAAGGTAAAGAACGTCCAGAACTGTTTTCCCAAGCAGATGGCCCCGGCGGTCAAGTCAGATCTGGACGACATCCAGCACGCCGGAACGCGCGCAGAAGCCGATGCTGCGTTGGCAGTTTTCTCCGAAAAGTATGGCGTCAAATACCCAAAAGGTGTTGCCTGCCTGACAAAGGACGAAGAGGCGATGCTTGCATTCTTCGACTTCCCAGCCGAGCATTGGGGCCATCTGCGCACCTCGAACCCGATTGAAAGCGTGTTCGCCACTGTTCGGCACCGAACGGTGAGGACCAAAGGGGCGCTGTCACAAAAGACCGCAAAACTGATGGTTTTCACCCTCATTCAGGCAGCATCGAAAAAATGGCTGCGCCTCAAGGGCAGAAATCAGTTGCCAAAGGTTATCGAAGGAATCAAATTCAACGACGGTGTCGAAGTGACCAACGACACCGAAAACCGCGCCGCCTGATGATGCGCGTCACCCAAATTCAAGCATAGCTCAATCAATGACATGTGGAACAGCTTCGCCCCCCTCGCGGTCGAGATTCCGCATACATGGGGCGGCTTGAGCCTTGAGGGCGTGATGTTTCTCACCGTCACCGACGGGTATTTCGCCCATATCCTCGCCCCCCGCCTCAATGCGTTGCAAGAGGTGTTGGGCGGCGGTGAATTTCCCCTCCTCACCGCGGCCTACGTCGATTTCGGCCCGGTGCTCGGGGCGTTTTTTCTTGCATTTGTGGGCTTCGTGATCCGGGGGCTTTTCATCAAAGCGCGGCATTCACTCGGCTTCGCCTTGGCCTATGCTCAGATCGGCGCAACACTTCTATTTTCCAGCCATTCCGTTTACCTGACGCATCAGAACCTGTTGTTTTCACTCGTTCTTATCTCATCCCTTCTAAAACTTGTCACCCAGCAACACGCCCCACGGCCCCAGCCAGGCCCGCTTTTGTTTCGCTCCCGTCGCAAGCCGCTCCCACAGTGCCCACCGCTGCCCGACAGTCTGGTCCGGCAGATAACGCTCTTCACCTCTCAACGAACCCAGCCGCACGCAAAGCGACCCCGCCATGAACGCGCCTAGGCTCCCCGGCCTCCAAGCCCTTCGCGGGCTCGCCGCGCTGATGGTCCTCATCGGCCATGTCTTGGCCGAGGCAGAGCACTATTTCGCCCTCCCCCTGCCCGGGGACGCCATGCCATGGACGAGGGGCGTCGATATTTTCTTCGTCATTTCCGGCTTTGTCATCACCCTCTCAGCGCAGCGCTATATCGGCCGCCCGCGGGCCTTTCTCTGGCGGCGTCTGCTGCGCGTTGCCCCGCTTTACTATCTTTTCACCACGCTGATGGTCATGGCGCTGCTACTGATGCCCGGTGCCGTCAAGGATACGCCGCTCGACCCTGCGCAGATCATCAGTTCTTACACGTTCATTCCCTACGCCCGCCCCGACGGACGCATCGCGCCGGTCCTGTCCCTCGGCTGGACCCTGAATTATGAAGTCTTTTTCTATGCGCTCATGGCCCTCTGCCTCGCGCTCCCCCGGCCCCTGCTGGCGGTTTCGGGCCTGTTGATCGCCCTAGCCACACTCGGGCTGACGATAGGCTTTCACCTCCCGCCACTTGCCTTCTGGACAAACCCACTGGTCCTTGAATTTCTCTTCGGCATCGCCCTCGCCCGCCTCTGGCAAAGCGGCTGGACCCGGCCCGATCCGATCCTCTGCACCGCTTTCTTGGCTCTCGGCTTCGCCCTTCTCATCACACTCGATCCGCTCCCCCTGCCCCGCTTTCTCGCCGCCGGCGTGCCCGCCGCGCTGATCGTCGCAGCAGGCACGCTTTTCTGCCCTACCCGCATGGCCCCCGGACAACTGCTCGGAGATGCCTCCTATGCCCTTTACCTCTCGCACCGCTTCGCCCTACGCGCGGCAACCGTCCTGCTCCTGCCACTCCTCCCTGCAACGCCCCTCGGCGCTTGGGTCTACGTCGGCACAACCTGCCTTCTTGCGCTCGGCCTTGGCATCCTCAGCCATCTGTTCCTAGAGCGGCCTTTTCTAAAGGTCCGCCAAACCGCCAAGGCAGCCCCCGCGTGAGCCCCCGTTTCTGGTCTTTCGCCCTGCAATGGAGCCGTGTCGGGATCCACGCGGGTCTCTTCCTGATCGCCGCGCGCTTTCTCTCCTTGGCCGAACTTGGGGCTTTCGCCACCGCCTTCGCCCCCATCCGGCTAACCCAAGGTCTGCACAAAGCCGGCATCGGGGAAAGCGTGATCATTCTCGCCCCCCGCCAACGCCGCCGGGACGCGCTATTTGCTATGTCGCTAGGCGGCGGCATCGTCCTATCGCTCGGTTTCGCCGGCCTCGGCGCCGCGCTCGATGCGCCGCTGCTCATCGCTCTCAGCGTGATCCCCCTTTTCAACGCCCTCGGCGCCGTTTCCGAAGGCATCCTGCGCCGCGACCTCCATCTCCGCGCCCTCGCGCTGCGGAGCATGTTCAGCCAATCCATCGCCGCGGCCCTAGCGGTCTGGATGCTATCGATTGGCAGCGGCCCTTGGGCCTTGGTGACCTTCGCCACAACACATGCGGCCACGAACGCGGCGCTGTCCTGCCATCTCGCCAAATGGCGCCCCAAAAGCCTCCCGAAATGGCGCTACCAGAGGCGCCTAGCCGAATTGGTCATCGAGATCGCGGCCCGAGATTTCCTGAGCGCCGCCCTGTTCCCGCTCATGCAACTCGCCACCGCGCTCGTCTTTGGCCTTCCCGCCGCCGGTGCCTTTCAAATCGCGACCCGGATACTGAGCCTGATCGAAGCCCTCACCCTTTCCCCCTTGCGCTTCCTGGCTCTCCCCCAGCTTCGTCAGCTATCGGCCCCGCAACGCGCCGCCGTCCTGCCGACACACTTGCGCCTTATCGCCACGCTCGGCCTATGGGTCTGGGGGGCCACCCTCCTCGCGGCTCCGCAGGCGCTCGCCCTGCTCATCGGCCAGGCCCCCGCAGGCCCCGCCACCCCGATCCTCATCGCCCTCGCGGGTTTCGGCCTCCTGTCCGCTCTGCTGATGCCAATTAACCAAGCCCTCATCGCCGCGGGTCACACCCGCCTGATGCTTCAACGCGCGGCGCTCTTGTTGCCCCTGTGCTGCACTTTCGCCGCCTTCGCGCTGACCCCCACGGCCCTCGCTGCCTCCATCAGCCTCGCGGCGTTCCTAACCGCCCTGTGGCATCTCACCCGTGCCCTGCCGCGTCTCGGCCTCACAGCGTCCGCCCTATCACCCCTCGCCCCGCCCCTCTGCGCTGCGGCTGCCGTGGCGGCGCTTTTCGCCCTGCTGCCCCCCCTGCCCGCCCCGGCCCAGATCGTCTTAGGAAGCGCCCTCTACGGCGCGCTTCTTCTCATCCCCAACAGGCAGACAGCCACATGAAACGCGCGGTTCTCCTGACGGGGCATTTCCCTTTTCAAAAACGCCGCCCCAGCATGCTTTGGGTCTCGCACCACCTGCGCGGGGCGGGCTGGCATATGACCCATGTGACCGTCGGCTATAGCTGGCTTTCCAAGGTTTTTGGCGATGTCCGCCTGGCCGCCCTCGACAAGCCACCGCACTATGGCACCCACCACCATGGCCCAAATCTCACGTCGATCTACAGCCTGCCGCCGGTCCATCCGGTCAAAACCAAAAGCGCGACGCTCAACCGATGGCTCGAACCAAGCTACCGGCTCTTTACCAACCACTGGCGCCGCCGCTTGCGCACACCCTTGGCCCAAGCGGACCTCGTCATATGCGAAAGCGGCCCGCCGGTCCTGCTCGGCCCTCTGCTGGCCGAACAAGCCCCGCAGGCCGCCCGCATTTACCGTGTATCAGACGACATCCGATTGCTAAACGCCCCGGATATCCTCCTTCGGGCCGAGCGGGATCACCGTCCCTTCACCCGCATTAGCACCGCCAGCCCCCATATCGCCGCCCGTTTCGCGGATCACCCCAATGTCACCCTTGATCCCATCGGTATCCCCCATGCAAACCTAAAGGTCAGCACTGCTGACCCTTACCCTCGGCCGCGCCCCGGCCCCATCGCTGTCTGCGCAGGCACTACCCTGCTCGATACCGCCGCCCTCACCCGACTTGCGGACGCCCGGCCCCGGTGGCAGATCCACGTCCTCGGCCGCCTGCGGGAAACACCGCCTGCCCGGCCCAACATCACATGGCACGGCGAGCAGGACTTCGAAACCACCCGCGCGCATATCGCCCACGCCGATATCGGCCTCGCCCCCTATCGCAACGAGCCGGGCGTCGCCTATCAAACGACCAACTCCAACCGCATCCTGCTCTACCGCTATCACGGGCTGCCAACCCTCGGGCCAGACCGGCTCTGCCACCCGAGCGTCCCCTCGATCGTCGGCTACAACAGCCCACAAGCGCTGGACCGCTGCGAAACCTGGAAACGCGCCCCCGAGGCGGTGCCGGATTGGAAGGAATTGGCCAACCGCCTGTCTCAAAACAGCATTACAGAGCCGCCCGAAGTCACATCCACGCCCCCCGCCAGCGCCGAAAACCCCCGCGTGAAAACCGTGCCCGCATTGGCCTGCAAGGCGTAGTTCTCCGCCTGCCCCGCCGCGTCGCCCGCGCAATCTTGCAACCACATCAGCGCATCGTTCGAGCATTTGAACGCGACCGATGTGCCGTCCACATCCCGTGCCACGGCGCGACAGCCCGCCGCCCAAGTCTCGGTCGATTGGATCACATGCACCTCGGTCCCATTGCGCGACAGCCCAAAGTTGCCGCCCAACAGGATCGCCCGCACCCCGTCATGGCTGGTAAACCCATTGCAGGACGTCGCCGTGCTGAACCCATTGCGCCAGCCGGAACAGTCCTGCAACAACACATGCATCCCCGCCGTGCCGTCCTCATGGAAAGACCAGCCGTCCTTCGCCCCGCCCGAAGCATCACAATCGAAAAAGGCCACCAAACCATCCGTCCGCCGCACCCGTGCGGCATCCTGCAAGGCCGTCGGGCTCGATGGCGCGGAATAGCGGAACGAACAGTTCACCCCAACGATGTTGCGCGCCGCCACCGCATCGAAATGCAGCGCCCCGCTGATTCCACCCTCACAATACACATTTTCAAGGTAGAAATCCTTGTCATGCGTCATGAACCGCGCCCCGTGAAAGGACCGGATCACCGCAATATCTCCCGCCCCCGGCGCGCCGCCGACATTCACATGCAGCAATGTCCCGTCATGCACCCATGTATTCTGCGCCGCCGCGCAGCTGGCCACATCCGCAGCTTCGCTCAACTCGGTATAATGCCCTTCGGCGGTCAGCAGATCGCAGCGAAACACCCGGCGTACCGAGCTTTCAGTCGCCGTATATGTCCCGCCCGCATCGTTCCAAACCACATTGAACGGCCCAGCACGATAGCGCAGTGGGCCGCCCCAGCCGATCACGGCAACGGGCTGGTTCGGTTCATCATTGCCGTTGCGAGTGAATGCCGCCTCCGCATAGTCGCCCGCCTTAACCAGAACCCGATAGGCCGCGCCCGTCGCGTTGCCTGCCGTGAAAGCCGCATGAATCGTCCGCTTGGCACTGGCGAAATCACCGTCCTGCGCGCCCACGCCACTGTTGCCATCATCGCCGGCGGCGCCATCCACATGCAGCGCCGCGCCGGTCCAAATCCCGGGATCGACCAGATCACGGGGCTCTACCGCCGCACGATAGGCACCGCCGATCTGTTCAATGTCGAAATCAAAGCGCACACGGTCCCAACTAAACCCCGCCGGAAAATCGATAGGTACCCGGTTACGGTACGGCGCAAATGGGCTCAATCCGACCCCCAGCATCAAATCAACCCCTTGATGCCCGACGCCGTCGTCCCCGTCGCCAGCACCCGCGTGATACGGACAGGATAGATCACGCCGGGCGACAAAGCGGGCAGGGTGATCGCATCCCCGCTCTTCAGAACCACCGCCACATCCCCGACCGAGCCGACCATGACGCCGCGGGTCATCTGCGGAAGGTCGGTCGCGTCATCGGGCGTCACGTCAAACCCACCGCAGATGGGCCCGGTCAATCCGTTGTGGTGATCGTCGAAGATATCGAGAATGGGCATCGCGGCCTCCTTTGAAAAACTGAGGAATTCAGCATCGAAGGCGCGGATTAACCATCTGCTAAAGCAGCGTACGCTAGGGGGTTGGGGCAGGGGGTTTCGCGTGCGAAACCTATGAGGCTCGCCGGGAAACGGGGAGGTTTCGCACGCGAAACCTCCCCTATTATATCAGATTTCTTCGAGAAGGTATTTAATCCGGTCCATCACCAGCTCGATCATCTCTTCGTTCACATGGTCGCCCCGGATCCGAATGGCATAGCCATCCTCGGTCCGGACCCGCTCCATCGTGACATCATTGGCCAAGCTCACCGGCTTAGACCGTTCCACGACCTTCCGCGGCCGTCCGCCTCGTTTGGGGTCAGCGGCCACGCCTTCGACGGCCTCAATTAACGGCTCCAAGACCGCCCATTCATCTTCTGCCGTCGCGACAGCATGGGTTTCCAAGGCACTACGCATCGCCTCACCTTGCCCCGCGCGCACCCCGGTCGCGATGCGCAGACACTGACGCTCACTCAGTTCAGGGCCAAAACGCAGCATGTCGCCGAGCTCTTCGTGCACCAAGGCAAAGGAACGAATCTTTGACCGCTTCGCCTTGCTGGCCGATGAAAACAGCGTTGCCACAGCCTCATCCACAGTTGCGAAAACCCCGTCATGCACCGTGATCGCTGCTGCACGGCCACGCTCATACTGACTAAGTCCGGTCCTGACCTCATTCTCTTCGATCATCGCCACGATCGCATCGGCCAGCGTATCCGGTTTGCGCACAAAGGCCGGGATAGTCTGATGCCGCTCCCCCCCCGAAAGCGCGTTCAATTCGCGCATGGCAGCCAAGCGCCGGAAGCCGGAAATCAGGGCGTATTTGCCAGCGGCCTCGGGATTGGACGGCTCAAAAACCTCAATCGGAAGCCGAAGCCCGTGGTCTGCAATCGACCGCCGCAGCTCGGCCAGATCCTCTTCGTCCATCTTCAAACGGTCACGGCTCAGCGCGTCTGCGGTGATCTCATGCAACGGCACTTCCGTCAGGACGAGACCCTTTTCCCGCGCCAAGCGCAGCGCCTTTGCATCCGCCTTGTCCCGCGCATTTTCTTCGCGCAGATGCTGGGGCAGGGGGTCTTTATGCCGGGCCGCATCGGCGGCCACATCGGCGATCGGCGCTCGCGTCCCAACCCGAGAGGTTTCGCGCGCGAAACCTTCCTCGATTTCCTTAAGCGCCTCTGCCGAGGGGACTTCAAGCTGTCTGCGTTTCGCCATTCTCGGCCTCCTTCCGTTCTTGATCATCGCGCCACCAAGCGCCCAGCAAAATCTCTTTGAACTCGGCATAGGTCCGGTCAAACGTCTCCCGACCGCGCGTGTAAGTCTCGCGGTTGAAATCCCGGTAATCCGCCTCGTAAATTCCGTTCACACTCTCTCCGGCCTGTCCGACCATCGCGGTAAACTCCTGCCGGTAGGTGTTGGTCATATCGCCGAAATAGGCCTGAATCACATTGGCCAGATCGGTCTGCTGGCTGGCATCAAACCGCGTGATGATCGCCCGCACCACATCCCATTCAAACTTCATCTCCGGCAGCCCTTCGCGCCGCCGCGCCGCATTCTCACCCTCTTCGATCGAAGCGAAGGTGGAGTACAGCATGTCAAAGAATCGCCCCGTGGAATCGAACTCCAAGAAGGACGCGCCCAAGGGCACCATGATGATATCAGCCGCCGCCAACGCATTGATCGTCAGATAGCCAAGGGCAGGGGGCGTATCGAGCAAAATAATATCATATTCATCCAACGCCCCCCCCGCATCCAAAGCCGAGGATAGCGCATCCCACAGTGCCCAATGCCGCAAGGCCATCCGCCAAACGGGAATCTGGAACTCAGCCCAGTACAGATTGAGCTGCGCCCCAATCAGATCGATGTTGGGCCAATGGGTCTTTTGAACGACATCCTTAAGCGAAATCGTCAGCGCCTCGGTCAAGGTTTCATCCATGGGAATCTCAGGCTCCGCCGCCGCAGCGCGAACGCGGTTTTCGGCCTGAACTTGCATGGCGTAATCGCGCGCGAGCAGGGGGAAAATCGTCTGCCACTCGTCCTGAACCTGCCCGCCCATGATGGATGTCATCGAACCTTGGGAATCGAGGTCGACCACAAGTACTTTGTAGCCGTCCAAAGCCGCCGACATCGCCAGATGCGCCGCTGTTGAGGTCTTGCCCACGCCGCCCTTGAAGTTAGCGACCGCGACCACCTTCGCAGGCAGTCCTTTCGGGCGGTAGGGGCGGTATTCCTTGCTGCTGACCCCCTCTTCCGCGAAGTGGTTCCGAAGGGTTAAAATTTCTTCGAGGCTGAACCGTTTTGCATTCCCCGCACCCTCCCCTTGGGGAAGCTCTGGATGTTTGTTTAGCACTCTACGCAAATGGGCTGGGGCCACAGGGATGAGGTAACGGCAAATTTCCCAAGTGGAAAATTTTCGGAGCTTTTTTTGCCCATCTGGGGCATAACCTCTTTTGGCAAGGTCCGCCCTGCCACGGCCTGCGAAAGCGGCGGCTTTCGCGAATCGGGCGGTGTCTACAGGGGCGCTCAGCTTCCCGGCTGCTGCCTGTGGGTCGAGGTTGAAATAGGGCGGAAGGGAGCTGCCCACCTTTTTGTCCATGTCGCGATACCTTGATCAGATCGTCAATATTCGATGCTATCCCCCTAATAGTCGCACATCCGCACAAGTAAGTGAATTGATATAAAGCTCAGCACACTTT
>NZ_CP020698.1 GCF_003611275.1 Sulfitobacter sp. D7 | reverse complement strand
GTGTGGTTCAACCACACAGACACAAGCGCAGGCACTACTCAATTCAGTCAAGCAACCCAAGTTTCTCAGCGCGTTCCAGAAGCATTTTCACCGATGACGGCTGCCACTTGGACCTTCCGCGGGGCGTGCGCTCGCGCATCGCTTCCAGCCGGGTGCAGATCGCCTGGAGCGTAATGCCGGGATCCGCGCCCTTGATGGCGGCGACGATGGCGGGCAGACGGTCGTCGGTTTCGCGGCGACCGGCGCGGGCCAAAACTGTCTCGGGCAGGAAGCCGTCGCGGACATAGGCCTTCACGGCGCGTTGAAGGCGGCTTTGGTTCCAGCGACGCGCCTCGGGCAGGGGGCCGTTGATGATGCGCAACACGTCTTCCCAGGCCAAGTCGGGGCGCAACCGGCGCACATGAGGCACCCAATCTTGTGCCGTTTCGTTCAGACGCTCAATGTAGCCGTCCTGTCGCGCCAGTCGCACCTTGCGAAGAGCGGCAGGGTCTTTGGCCCGCAGCCCAGGGTTCCCGCCAATGCGGCCCTTTGTGCGTGCGCTGGCAAGGCCGGCCTTGGTGCGTTCCCGGATCAGGGCGCGTTCGAACTCGGCCGCAGCCCCCAGTACTTGCAACGTGAACTTGCCCTGCGGGGATGCGGTGTCGATCGGATCCTCGATCGAGCGGAAGAATGCGCCCTTTGCCTCAAGCCGTTCGATCACCTCCAGCAGATGCGACAGCGACCGCGCCAGTCGGTCGATCCGAACGACGACCAGCGTGTCGCCTTTGCCGATGCGTTCCAACACCCGCGCAAGCACCGGCCGCGCACGATTGCCGCCCGAGGCCTGTTCTTCATGGATCTCGGCGCAACCCGCGGATTTCAGGGCCTGCGATTGGGGCAGGGGGGTCTGATCCTCGGTCGATACGCGGGCATAACCGATTAGGGGCATCAAATTCTGCCTTTTGCAGTTTCATATATTACTAATAAACGACCGATTGATGGCAGAAGAATAACGTTTCGGAGGTTGGTGCCACCTTTTTTCTGTAAGTTCCACATAGGCGGCGCAATGGAAAACCGCTATCTGGAAGAATATGCGGGAGACCTGTGGGCCGGGTCTGCGGGGCGGGCATTGGGGTGTTGCATGGACTTACGGTTGAGGGATTATTTTGATGTCGGCACGCTGCAACGCGGTGAAGATTATGCGCATCGCGGTCTGGTCGCGACGGTCGAGCCTCTGCCGGATGGGAGTATCCGCGGGCGCGTGTTGAATGGGCGCGGGGAAAGCTACCAACAGCGGATTACCCTGAGCAACAGCTTTGTGGACGGGATTTGCTCTTGCCCGGTGGGGCATAATTGCAAGCACGTGGTCGCTGTTTTGATGACATCGGCGGAACGCGATTCCAGCTCCCCGCAACTGGCAGCACCGGTGCGGGGTTGGCTGACCCGTGTCAAGCAGCAGCCGACAGCCCTAGTGCCGCCTGAGGCACGTCCCGAGGACTATCCGGACAAGGTGAAGGAACGCCTGCTTTATGTCCTGATCCCGAATGAAACAAAAGTCAGGATCGACATTTACAAGGGCCGTATCAATGCTGCTGGCACGGGCCTGAACAAGGCGATCCGGCGCTATGATGCGCTGCATGCCCTGCGCAGCAACGCTGTGGCAAAATTCATCCGACCGACCGATCTGGAGCTTTTGTCTGCGCTGGCGCAGACCCAACTGTGGGAAACGCACTATAGCTACGGCCTGCCCGGTATGTTCAAGCCAAAGGGGCAGGATGCTTTGCCCCTGATCCGGCGCTTGTGCGACACGGGTCGCTTCCTCCATGACAATTCTCCGGACGCGGAGTTGAGCTGGTCAGAAGCGTGTCCAAAGGCCAGACTGGCCTGGCGCATGGCGGCGGATGGCAGTCAGAGCCTGGGGTTTGAGGACGCAGACGGCATACAGTTGGAGTTGCGGGCGTTGGACGGGGCAGCGCTATGGGTGAACACCGCGCACGGTCAGATCGGGGCGCTGGCACAGCCGGTGCAGATTGAGGCGCTGCAGCTTGTCCAGAGCGCTCCCCAAGTCGCGCCCGATGAAGCGGCGGCCCTGGCTGCGGAGATGCCCGCCACGCTCGCTGGACTGGCCTTGCCGCCGCCGCATGTGGCGCGACAGAGACGGCGCGCGGCCCATAAACGCATCGCTCGTTTGACGCTTGGAGCGGAGAGCGCGCGTGACGGCTATAGGCGTTGGGACAGCGTTTCTGTCACTCTGCCAACACTGACATTGCGCTTTGTCTATGACGGGCAGGAGGTTTGGGAAGGCGACGCCGACCCCCGGGTCGTTGAAAACAACGAGGTCGTAACGCTGACGCGCGATCATCAATGGGAAGCTGCTTGCGTCATCCGGCTGATGGATGCAGGGGCGATACCCGTTGACGAAATGGACTATCTTTTGCCGAGCGCTCGAATGCTGCAATGCGATTTCGTCTTCGCTGAGGAGGAGATGGGCGCGAACAGTATGCGCCTCCCGTCGTCGCGCGATGGTCTCGAGTTTGCGTTCCGGACGCTGCCCGGGTTGCGGACCGAAGGCTGGGAAATCATTGAAACATCAAAGTGGCCCTTCCGTTTGAGCGATGAAGCTGCCGCGCTGACGGTTGCAACACAGGCCGAGGCAGGCGACGCATTCCACGGCAACGACTGGTTCTCGCTGGGGTTTCAAGCCGAGATCGGCGGCAAGCCAGTGGATGTCGCGCCCCTGATCGCGGCCTTTCTTGAACAGGTGCGTGACGAATGGGACGCCGTGCCGGATGTCGACGTCCTGTCGCAGCATCTGTCCGATAAGCCGGTTTACCTGAACCGGGGCAAGGCGGGCTATGCCCCCCTGGACCTCAGTCCGCTGGCACCCCTACTCCATCTGGTGCTGACGCATTATGCCGAGTTGGGCGCGCTGCACCCGTCGGATGCCGATGTCGCTCGGTTGGCAGAAAAGGCGCTGGCAGGCAGCTCGGTACACTTCGCCGATAACGCCGGGATCATTCCGCTGGCTCGTAGCCTGAAGGCATTGGCCGAGGCCGAGAGTTTTGCTCCACCAAAGGGATTGCGCGCGCAGTTGCGCCCCTATCAGGCCTATGGTTCCGCCTGGATGGGCAGCTTGCTCGAAGCCGGTTTTGGCGGAGTTCTGGCGGATGATATGGGGCTGGGCAAGACAATTCAGGTGTTGGCCCTCTTGCAGGCACGTCGCGAAGCAGGAGCAGCTGGCCCGGCGCTTCTGATCGTACCGACCAGCCTGCTGCATGGCTGGCAGATGCAGTCCGCGCAATTCACACCGGATATTCGGCTCGTGGTCCTGCATGGCACAGGCCGGGCGGCGCTGCGCGACGAGGCTCTGCGCGCCGATCTGGTCGTCACCACCTATCCGTTGCTGGCGCGTGATCAAGACTGGCTGACAGCGACAGAGTGGCCTCTGGTGATCCTGGACGAAGCGCAAACCCTCAAGAACCCTGCGTCGCAAATGGCCAAGAGCCTGCGCAACATTCCTGCCAAGGGGCGGCTGGCGCTGACCGGCACGCCGCTGGAAAACTCGCTGCAAGACCTTTGGACACGGAATTGTCACGTTAACACGGGTCCGTTGGCAGCGTTGGATATTTTTCGTAGTTGCTACGCATGAGTACGACTGTCAGCTACAAGCGCCACCGTTTTCCGCCAGAGATCATCACGCACGCGGTTTGGCTTTATGTGCGTTTCAACCTCTCCCTACGCGAGGTCGAGGAAATGCTCCTGAACCGTGGCGTCGACGTTTCCTATGAGACGATCCGGCGTTGGGCGGCGAAATTTGCCCCTCAAATTGCCCGGAATTTGCGTCGACGCCAGGCCCGTCCCGGCGATATCTGGCATCTCGATGAGGTTGTGGTAACGATATCGGGGCGGAAGTTCTGGCTCTGGCGCGCGGTCGATCAGAACGGGCTTGTTCTGGAGGAAATCCTGCAATCCAGACGCGACAAGCGTGCCGCAAAGCGTCTTTTGAAGGCGCTGATCAAGCGGTTTGGCTTGCCCAAACGGATCGTCACAGACAAGCTGCGATCCTACGGAGCGGCCAAACGTGAAGTCGCATCCGGTCTCGAACATCGTTCCCACAAGGGCTTGAACAACAGGGCGGAAAACAGCCATCTACCGTTTCGAAAACGAGAGCGTTGCATGCAAGGATTTCGCTCTCCGGGCGGGTTGCAACGGTTTGTAGCCTGCCACACTGCCGTCCGAAACCGTTTCTCAGTTCCCGCCAGCCGCCGTTCCGCAAACGCAACACGCTATCATCGAATCGAAGCCTTCGACGCTTGGAAGGGCGCCGCGAGCATCTGACGCTCTAAAACAGGCCATTTCCTCGGCGCCAGCGAGTTAAGTTGACAACGCCAATAATAGACCTTCCACAGGGGCGTGATCCGGGGTGTATCTTCACCGATAGAGCTGAAATCATGCTCAAAGCGCAGCGCCGGATCAAAAAGGATCTCCCCCCCTGCCCTTCGCAATCCTAGCGTGTATAGCACATCATCTCCATAGATAAACAAAGACCCATCCGGATAGCCAACCCGCGCAATGGCCGCAGGGGAGATGAACAGCCCCACAAAAGACGCGCCATCAATAGAAGTAGGGCTGGCGGCCTCATACTCGGCCCGGCCAATGTGAAATCCGTTGCGCCCGCCTCCGGTAACCGTGCGGCGCAAGACGACGGGGTTCCAGAAGGGATTAACCGAAGGACGGTTCATATCGCAGATCCGACCATCGGGGTGATAGACCGCTGCGGCCCAAGCTTCGGCCTTGCGGCGGTCATGGGCATGAAAAACCTCTAACGCTGAAGGCTCTGGCCGTGCGTCATCGTCCATGACCAGGACCCAATCCGGGTTAAACTGCGACATGGCCTGCCGCATCCCGGTCTCAAAGCCGCCGGCACCGCCGAGGTTCGTCGCGCAGCGCAACACTTTCAACCGCGGGTCTGTCTGGGTGGCCAGCCAATCGCCCGTGCCATCGGTCGAGGCATTATCTACCACCAACACCACTTCCAAATGTTCAGGCGCAGTAGCCAAAAGCCGGGGCAAAGTCACCTGTAACTGGGCCAATCGGTTGTAGGTGACCACCACCGCAACTACGCGCCCTGCCCCTTGTTGCTGTGCTGTCAAACCACTGTCCATTTTCATCGCCTTGGCCGTTTTGCTTGGGGCGCAAAGGTCACAACGGTAATCACTTGTCAAACCTTGTCCATGGCAGGGTGACGGGCGGCGCGTTCCTGTGGCACAAGAAATCAACGTTTAATTGCAAGGTGCGCCATGCAGATCACGAAGACCGCCCTGCCCGGGGTATTGATCCTGACCCCTACTCGCCACGGTGATGCGCGGGGTTTTTTCAGTGAAAGCTGGAATGCACAAACCATGGCCGCCGCCGGGCTGGATTATGAATTTGTGCAAGACAATCACTCTCTCTCTGAAACGGTGGGCACCCTACGCGGTTTGCATTTCCAGACCCCGCCTCATGCTCAGACCAAACTGGTGCGCTGTGGACGCGGTGCGCTATTCGATGTGGCGGTGGATATCCGCCATGGCTCGCCCAGCTTTGGTCGATGGGTCGGAGTTGATCTTAGCTTTGAGAATGGTCGGCAATTGCTGATCCCTGCGGGGTTCCTGCATGGGTTCGTGACCCGTGAGCCGATGACTGAGATTGTCTATAAATGCAGCGACACCTATGCGGCGGACTGTGACGCGGCGGTGCGGTGGGATGATCCTGACATTAGTATTGATTGGGGGCTGGGAGATCGTACGCCGATCCTGTCAAACAAGGATGCCAAAGCGCCGCCACTGACCGAGTTAGAGCCGCATTTCCACTGGGAGGGCGCGACGTGAAAATTCTCGTAACTGGCGGGGCCGGGTTCATCGGATCTGCTGTGGTACGCCGCGCTATGGCGCAGGGGCATGAGGTGGTGAACCTCGATGCCCTGACCTATGCCGCCTGTTTGGACAATGTGGCTGATGTGGCTGCCCTGCCCGGCTATGTTTTTGAGCAAGCCGACATCCGCGATGCCGCAGCGCTCGCCCAAATATTTGCGGATCATGCCCCCGATACAGTGTTGCATCTGGCTGCGGAAAGCCATGTTGACCGCTCCATCGACGGGCCGGGCGCTTTCATCGATACCAATGTGACCGGCACCTACCAGCTTCTTGAGGCCGCCCGCACCTATTGGCTGCACAAGGACCGCTGCGAAACATTTCGGTTTCATCATGTCTCAACCGATGAGGTTTTCGGGTCGCTCGGCCCTGAGGGTCTGTTCACCGAAGAGACGGCCTATGCACCGAACAGTCCCTATTCGGCCTCCAAAGCCGCCTCGGACCACCTTGTTCGTGCTTGGGGAGAAACCTATGGTCTACCGGTGCTGCTGAGCAATTGCTCAAACAACTATGGCCCCTACCATTTTCCCGAAAAGCTGATCCCTGTGGTGATCCTTAGCGCGCTCGCGGGCAAACCGATCCCAATCTATGGTGCGGGCGAGAATGTGCGCGATTGGCTCTATGTCGAAGATCATGCCGAGGCTCTGCTGATGGTGCTGCAAAAGGGTCGGGTGGGGCGCAGCTATAACATCGGCGGCAATGCCGAGACGCGCAACATCGATCTGGTGCGGATGATCTGCGCCCTACTGGATGAGATGCGCCCAGCAGAACACTCTTACGACAAGCTGATCACCTATGTCGAAGACCGCCCCGGTCATGACGCACGGTATGCCATTGATGCCAGCCGCATCCGCGATGAACTGGGCTGGCAGCCCTCAGTGACCTTGGAGGAAGGGTTGCGCCGCACGGTGCGCTGGTATCTCGACAATGCCGATTGGTGGCGGGCCTTGCAGGTCCGCGATGGTGTTGGCCAAAGGCTGGGTCGGGCATGAGCTTGTTGGTCTTCGGACGCACTGGGCAGTTGGCATTGGCGCTGCAAAAAATTGCCCAAGATGCCACGTTCCTCGGCAGGGAGGGCGCTGATCTCAGTTCTCCCACCACCTGCATCGAAGCGATCCACGCCGCCCGCCCCTCTGCTGTAATCAATGCGGCGGCCTATACGGCAGTGGACCGCGCCGAAGAGGAAGAGGCGCTGGCCCATATCATCAATGGCGATGCCCCCGGTGCCATGGCCCAAACCTGTGCGGAACTGGATATCCCCTTTCTCCATGTCTCTACCGACTATGTTTTTGACGGCAGTGGAACACGACCTTGGCAGCCCGGCGATGAAATCGCCCCCCTAAATGCCTATGGGCGCAGCAAGGCGGCAGGCGAAGCCGCGGTGCGTGCAGCGGGAGGGCATCATGCGATTCTGCGAACTTCTTGGGTATTTTCCGCCACCGGAAGCAATTTTGTCACCACCATGCTGCGCCTTTCCGAAACCCGAGATGCGTTAAACGTGGTCGATGATCAATTTGGCGGCCCAACACCGGTACTAGCCATTGCCGAGGCGCTCTTACAGATGGCAGGCGCCATGGTGGCGGGGCAGGGCGGGGGCACTTATCACTTGGCAGGCCATCCAGCGACCTCCTGGAAATGTTTCGCGCGCGAAACATTTTCATGTGCAAAACGTGCCGTTGACGTAACCGGGATCCCCACATCAGACTATCCAACCCCGGCACGAAGACCATTCAACTCTAGGCTCGACTGTACAATTTTAGAGACTGATTTTGGCATCACCCCACCAGATTGGCGCCCGGCGCTGCAAGATATCATGAAGGAATTAACATGAGCACACGCAAGGGTATCCTGCTGGCTGGAGGATCTGGAACGCGGCTCTACCCCATCACCATGGGCATCTCAAAGCAGCTGCTCCCGATCTATGATAAACCGATGATCTACTATCCGCTGTCAGTGCTGATGCTGGCTGGCATCCGTGAAATCGCGGTGATTACCACGCCGCAAGATGCCGATCAGTTCAAACGCAGCTTGGGCGACGGCGCACAATGGGGGCTAAGCCTCACCTACATCGAACAACCCAGCCCAGAGGGTTTGACACAGGCCTATCTGTTGGCCGAAGATTTCCTAGACGGCGCGCCCTCGGCCATGGTGCTGGGCGACAATATCTTCTTTGGTCATGGCCTGCCCGAAGCGCTTGCCGCAGCCGATGCGCAGCAGACCGGTGGGACCGTCTTTGGTTACCGCGTCGCAGACCCCGAGCGGTATGGCGTGGTGGATTTCGCCCCTGATGGTAAAGTGCGCGCGATTGTCGAGAAACCGGCAGTCCCACCTTCCCATTACGCGGTAACCGGCCTCTATTTTCTGGATGGCAGCGCGCCCGTCCGGGCCCGTACCGTTACCCCTTCATCGCGGGGGGAGTTGGAGATTACCTCGCTTTTAGAGATGTATCTGGCCGATGAGGCTCTCTCGGTTCAACAAATGGGCCGTGGCTTTGCGTGGCTTGATACTGGCACGCATGGCAGCCTGCTGGACGCAGGTAATTTTGTGCGAACACTCTCAGAGCGGCAGGGGCTTCAAGTGGGCAGCCCCGAAGAGATCGCCTTTGGTAAAGGCTGGATCAGTGCCGAAGACATGCGCGCGCGGGCCGAGGCTTTTGCAAAGAACAGCTACGGGGATTACCTTCTAGGTCTGCTAAAATAGACGAAATGTTTCGCGCGCGAAACATTTCCAGATCCTGGATTTTGGCTCTAATGCTGAGATTTCAGCCAGTAGAGCAAGCGGTGCCGGAGCTCTGGCGTCAGGTTATCGCCCGAGATCTCAATGCGTTTGTCTTTTCCATGATCGCGCAGGGTCAGTCCGGGGCGAATTTCAGTCTCTGTATAGGCAACGGCGCTTGTCTTGGCCTTCGGCGCCTTCGCATCTTTTTCTGGGGTAAGGGCGTGAGCAATTACCGCTTGCTCTGCTCGCGCGTCCGTTACCTCTGCTTCCTGCAAGCGCTTGGTCAACCGGGCTGCAAAACTGGCATCTTCCTCAAGCATCTTGCCCAACTGCAGACCCATGCGTTCGCCCAAAGCCTGGGGGAAACGCAACACGCCGTCGAGTTGACGAACCACTGGCAGAAAAGACCGGATCTTGGATCTCTTGGCACGAGATGCTGCGCGAAACAGGCTCAAAAGGGCAGCTTTGTCACTGTCGTAGACCCCTTGATCCGTCGCTTTGGCGGCGATGCGGGCGCGCTCGAAGTAGCTTAAACCGACCCGGATCTCGTTTTCCTCTACCATTGCCAAATAGGCGTCGGAGGCTTCGGCAGGTCTGCGAAGCAGGGCCAATACCCGACGGGTCTCACCATCCTCACGGTTAAGCCGCATCAGCGCCTGACAACGCCGCCAGCCAGAGATCAATCCATAGGAGCCCCCACCGAGATCCGCCACCTCGATTGAGGTTTGCTGGCCTCTATCACGGAGCGAGGCGATCAGGGTCTGCATCTCTTCGTCATCCGCGGCGACGCGGTCGCGGACGAGGTAATCCATTTTAACCTGTGCTAGATCCAGCATTGCGATCATCCGGCCAGAGCTTCGGGCATTGGCCAGTTCATCGCTCATCTGCGCCAATGCAGCGGTCGCGGATGCCTCTGATGCGACATCCGCGATGGGGGCACGCAGAGTGGTAGGGCCGAGCGGTGACATAGATTTCGTCTCAGGCGCGGCACCGAGGTAGGCGGGGTTGGCGGGGGTTAAACGTTTGCGCTTGGCCATGGGGTGGCTCCTTATAACGGGACGCCAGCAGTCTGGCGGCGCGGGCTGAACGAAGGGTTAGGGCGGCGTTCGTTGCAACGAATGCGATGGGGCAGGGGAGGTAAATGTTTCGCGCGCGAAACATTTAGGAACGCACTTCTCATTCCGCGGCCCTGCGCGCGGCAAGCTCATCGCGGCGCCATGCACCGATCAGAAGCTGCTTGAAAGCGGCATAGGTCGCATCAAAAGTCTCTCGCCCACGCACATAGGTTTCGCGGTTAAAGTCGCGGTAGTCGGCTTCATAAATGCCTTGGACCTGTTCGTTGGCTTGACCGATTAGAGCCGTGAAATCCTGCCGATGCGGTGACAGTGTATTGCCCAGATAGGCCTGCATCAGGGCTGCAAGTTCAGCCTGTTGTGCGCCGTCAAATCGGGTGACCACGGCGCGCACAGCATCCCATTCAAAGTTCAACTCAGCCCGGCCAAGAGCACGGGCGGCCATATTCTCTGCTTCTTCAATCGAGCCAAAGGTCGCATGGAGCATGTCGAAGAACCGGCCGGTGGAATCGAACTCAAGAAACGATGCGCCAAGCGGGACCAGCAGGATATCAGCCGCGGCGAGACCGTTGATGGTCAGATAGCCAAGGGCAGGGGGCGTATCGATGAAAATCACATCATAACGATCCAACACGCCATCGGCCTCGAATGTGTCGGTGAGCGCATCCCAAAGCTTCCAACCTCGCCCCGACATGCGCCAGACAGGGATTTGGAACTCAGCCCAATAGAGGTTCAGCTGGGCGCCGATCAGGTCAATATTGGGCCAATGGGTTTCTTGAATCAGGCTGTTGCTGTGAACCTCCAGCGCGTCGCTCAGCGTATCGTCCAGTGGCACAGGCGGGTCGCCGCGGTCAAGACGGCGTTGGTTCTCGATCCGTTGGTGGCCTGCGTAGTGGCGCGCCAAAAGTGGGAAGACCGTCTGCCATTCGTCCTCTACCTTGCCACCAAAGATCGAAGTCATTGACCCTTGGCTGTCGAGATCGACCACCAGCACCCGGTAGCCATCAAGAGCGGCTGACATAGCCAGATGCGCGGCGGTCGAGGTTTTGCCCACACCACCTTTGAAATTGGCAACAGCAACCATTTTCGCCGGCTGGCCCGCAGGACGATAGGGCAGGTACTCTTTGGCCTTGGACCCTTCCTGTCCGAAATGCGCGCGCAGGCGCAGCACCTCATCAAGGGTGAACCATTTGGCACCGCCTTCGGTCTCAGACAGGCCTTGCGGGAGTTCTGGATTGTTCTTGAGCACGCGACGGAAATGGCCAGTCGCTACGGGGATCAGATAGCGGGTGATCTCCCAAGTGGAGAAACGGCGTAGGCTGCGCCCGCCTGTAGCCTCAAGCCCCCGGCTTTCTAGATCGCTACGCCCCGCCTTGCAGGCACGAGCGATGGCTTCGAAACTGGCGGTGGTGGTGGCCGCGCCTAAAGCGCTCTGGGCCTTATCGGGGTCGATGTTGAAATAGGGGGGCTTGCCCGAAGTCTCTACTGCCATTCTCGCCTCATGTGCGGGGTTTTGGCAAACGTATCATAAAAGAGCGCACATGTAAGGAAAGAGTGGCCTTACATCGCATTTTCTGAAGAAACCTGAGATTTTTCAGGTCCTATGGTGGCCTGTTGAGGGGCTACAGTCCTCTTTTTTACGTTATAAATTTGTTAATAGTACGTTACAGTGCGAGGGTGCTTCCGGCAATGTCTTGAGTTCTTTAACTTATTTTCCGATTTCATTTAGCCGTCCGACTCTGAAACCACGTTGAGATGACTCTGATCCCCCGAAGCTGCGACTCTGATCCCACGTTGGCGGGGGAGGGAACGCTGGACGGGGGATGTGGATAACTTTAAGTTGGGTGTCACTGAAACCCCGAAGAATCGGGGGCAGCAAACGCACCCCGAAACGGGGGCATGAGCAGAGGCAGGGGTGAGCGGCATATGCCCATCGCCCGCAGTGAGGCGACAGGCGATGACAGCAGCAGCGGCAGGCGGACCTTTGTCCGCTCCCCGAGGGTCAGGCGATTTCTTTGTATGCGATATTTTTGATGCCGCGCCCAAGGACGACCTGGGTACGATGGAGCATCCGATTTTTTCGCTCTCGACCCGGCCTGACCGTCGCATCCTAAGCTATGCTCATAATGATACGACTGTTGATGTGGTGCCATCGGTGAAAGGCCGCGCGACGATCCATGACAAAGACATCCTGATTTATTGTGTCAGCCAGTTGATGGCGGGGCTGAATGCAGGCCGCGAGATCTCGCGGCGGCTGACGCTCAAGGCGCATGACCTTTTGGTCGCGACCAACCGCGATACTTCCGGCGATAGCTATGCCCGGCTGCGCGACGCTTTCGAGCGGTTGGCCGGCACAAGGATCACCACAAATATGACCACCGGTGGCATTGAAGTAACCCAAGGTTTCGGCCTCATCGAAAGCTGGGAGATCGCCCGACAGGGCCGGGGCGGGCGGATGTTAAGCGTCACGGTTGTGCTGTCGGAATGGTTGTTTCGCGCGGTGATGAACAAATCGGTCCTGACTTTGAGCCGTGCTTATTTTGGCCTGCGCAAGCCGCTCGAGCGGCGGCTTTATGAATTGGCGCGCAAACATTGCGGGCGTCAACCGGAGTGGCGCATTTCCGTGTCTGTACTGCATAAGAAATCCGGCTCTGCCGCCCCGGTGCGGGTGTTTCGCGCAGCGGTGCGCAAGATGATCGCAGAAGGGCTGCCCGATTATGAGATCAGTGAAGAGCCGGGCGATATCATACTCTTTACCCGCCGTGGCCAAGTGGTGGAGCCAGGGGCGGGGGAGATGCCGCTACTCAGCTCTGACACATTGGCCCAAGCGCGGATCTTAATGCCGGGCGAAGATGTTCATGCGCTTGAGGCCGAATGGCAGGCGTGGTGGCGCGAAAGCGGGCGGCGGCGGTTGATGGCGCCAGACCGTGCCTTTCTCGGCTGGGTTGAAACTCGTGCCAAGCGGGCACGGTAACAAGATAAAATCTTGGCAAAGCCGGCCCTAGAACGCGCAGCTTGGAAAAAAGTTCCCGCAGACCGTGAAGCTAGCATTAAGATATAGCGCGATATGCGGAAAACCGTTAAAAGGAGTGTCATGCGAGCTTTAATTTCCGCCTTAGTTGGCATCATCACTATGGGGGGGATGATCGTTTTCTCATCAGCTTCCTCTGCCATGTCCGATAAGCCCCGCAGGGGCGCGAATGGCCAGTTGATCCTGCGCTGTGATGCATCGGCGGATCCCGCGCTTTGTAATGCCGTAGCCAAGGCTTTGCGGGCCGCACAGCCTGCTCCTGTAAATATGGGGGCAGCACCTTCTGGGGCTGGTGATACCGTTTTGGCTTTAGAGGTAAGCACCTATACCGCTCATGCGATCTCAGGCCGTTTGTCCCGCGAAGCGGGGGGTAATGGTCCAGCCATGGGGCCCCAGCTGGATTTTGACGTGATGGACAGTGGGCTTTCGCCCTCTTTGCTCGCTCAATTTGCCAATGACCTCGTGAAGGCCAGCGGCGCTCTTTTTTCTTCTAACTAGTTTCTTTCTTCCGGAGTTCTCTCATGCCTCGTTCCCAAACCGCCATCGCCTCGTTTGATTTCCATGGACCAGAAGATGGCCCCGTAGGCAGCGATGCTGCTGTGATTCATGAAGGTAGCGATGCCCCCGGTGGAACGTCGACAGGGTATCGAATGGATGTTGGCGATACATTCAACGGTACAATCAGCTCGACTACCGATGAGGATTGGGTGGCCATCGAATTGACGGCTGGAGAAAGCTACACCTTCGCGCTCAACGGAGTTACACTCAGCGACCCTTACTTAAAGCTTTATGATAGCACCGGCCGGTTGCTTGCTTCCAATGACGATGGCGGGACAGGGCTCAATGCTCTAATGAACTTTACGGCATCCAGCACGGGAACCTATTATATTGCGGCAGATGCATATTCTTCGCAAATTGGCACTTATACTCTTGAGACTTCGGTGGATGTTCCGCCAGCACCCGGGACGCTCGACGAAATGGCTGATTTCTTGACCGATGGGTATTGGCAATCCACCGGTCGGTCAGGCCGCAGCTATGACACCCGCAGCGACAATATCATCACCGTCAATATCAGCGGCCTGACAGCCGAAGGACAGCAACTGGCCCGATGGGCATTTGAAGCTTGGGAACTCGTGGCCGATTTGGAGTTCCAAGTCACCAGTAGCTTCAGCGCCGATATGACCTTCCAAGATCATGCGTCCGGTGCCTATGCCTCGTCTTCGACGATTGGCAGCGTGATCCAATCTGCAACAGTGAATATTTCGACCAGTTGGCTCAGCAGCTACGGCACCACGATCGACAGCTATTCTTTCGCCACTTACATCCATGAGATTGGCCATGCTTTGGGTCTGGGTCACCAAGGGGCCTATAATGGCAGTGCCACTTATGGCACTGATGAGACCTTCTCAAATGACAGCTGGCAGCTGTCGGTAATGTCGTATTTTAACCAGAATGAGAATACGACGGTGAACGCCAGCTATGCTGCCGTCGTAGGCGCGCAAATGGTTGATATCATCGCGATCCAGAACCTCTATGGCGCGTCTAATGTGACCCAAGGTAATACCATTTGGGGCGAGGGCACCAACCTGTCGGGGTATTTCTCCAATGCCCTAAGCAGCACCAGCAGCAGCTCGGTCTATAGTGGGCGGGCAATTAGCTTCACCATTTTTGACCGGGGCGGCACCGATCTGCTTGATCTGAGTTTTTCGACCACGGCTGACCGGATTGATCTCAGTGGTGGTAGTTTTTCAGACGTGGGCGGGCTGATTGGTAACTTGGGCATCGCGCGCGGTACATTGATCGAGAACCTTAACGCAGGCTCTGGAAATGATACAATCTCAGGCAACTGGGCGGGGAATGAAATCCGCGGAAATGACGGCGACGATTTAATAGTGTCAGGCGGCGGCTGGGACCAAGTCTGGGGCGGCGATGGAGAGGAAACCATCTACGGTGGCGACGGCAACGATACGCTTTATGGCGAGAATGGTGCCGATGGTGTTTATGGCGGCAGCGGCAATGATGTTGTCTATGGCGGTACGGGCAATGATACGGTCGGCGGCAGCGGCGGCAATGATCTGGTCTGGGGTGAGGCGGGCGACGATCAAGTCTGGGGAGCTGCCGGTAACGACACTCTGCATGGCAACGACGGCCAAGACACAGTCGGCGGCGGCAATGGCAATGACCTAATGTACGGCGAACTTGGAAATGACGTTCTTTGGGGGGGCGATGGTAACGACACCATGTATGGCGGCACCGAGAACGATGAGCTGAGCGGTGGTGGCGGCGGCGACGTTATGAATGGCGGCACAGGCAATGACACGCTTTGGGGTAGCTGGGCCAATGATGTTCTGGATGGCGGCAGCGGCAATGATCTGATCGGCGGCGGCAGCCAGAACGATCTGCTCTATGGGCGCGAGGGCGATGACACGCTGCGCGGCAGTTGGGGCAATGATACACTGGTCGGTGGCAGCGGGAATGATGAACTCGATGCCGGCGTGGGGGCTGACACCTTTATCTTCTACGAGAACTTTGGCCGCGATACCCTGACTGACTTCAACATCAGCGAAGGCGACCGGCTGTGGCTCGACGACGCGCTTTGGGGCGGTGGTCTAAGCACGCAGCAGGTGGTCGATCAATTCCTCGTTACGATGTCAGATGGCAGCCTTGCTCTGCGCTTCTCGGCGAATGAGCAGTTCATCTTGGACGGGGTCACCACAAGCGCCGGTCTTGCGGGTGTGATCGATATTCTCTGAGCGAGGATAGGCAAGTATCGAGACAGGCAGCGCTTAAATGCGTGGCCTGTCTTAGCTGGCAAAGCTCGACAGGGTCAATGGCGCACTGCGCAGACCCATGCTAGCCGGGAGCGCAAAAATGGCCATGTCATGGAGTGTCCAAGCGAAGTCTTGTAAGGGCAAGGGCAGCACCAATGTGTGAAAACCGCCTCGACCAATGGCCCCATCATGCGCATCAAATGTACGTAGCAGAGGTTGCGCGCCTTCACTCATGCCGTCCTGCAATTCTGTATCCAAAAGCGTCTCACCGTGCCAGCTGCGTAAATAGGGAGTGCAGGGCGCCCCGCTGACATTGGCTACTATACCAAAGGTATCACCGGGCGCGAAATCCAAGACCCCCAAGGCAATGTTCAGCGTCAGCCACCCCGGCGTCCCGCTGATCCGCCCGGTTATATGGCAAAGCTGTCCGGGGGGGGATTGCACCTCGAGCGCTACCGCTTCCTTCTCGTTATCCCAACTGAAATAGATGCCCTCGACCAGCGGTGTCGTAGTAGAGGCCGGACCTTGATAGGTCTGCCCTTGAAGCTGTGCCAAACTTTGCGCGGCAAGAAATACAGTCTGCGACATATCGGATCCGGCATTGGAGGAGAGAGGCGGGCTTTGGCTTCGTTGCTAGCATGGGCATGGGAAGCTTGTCGATGATCTGAGCCGTCGTCTGGACCTTGCCCGAAAGCTGTGGTTTCACAGACCCATGCGCCGTCTGCCTTAGACTGGCCCTTGCAGAGGAAGCACCCATGGCCCCGCCTTTGGAACAGACCGCTTTGGCCGTGACCGAAGCGCACACGGAGCTCCAGTGCCGGTTGCAATCGGTTGAAGAGGCTGCCCAGGCTCGATGGGCTGTGCAGCTAACCCAAGAGATGCGCCAGCGCGAAGCGGTACTGGCACGCGCGCTGATAGACAGCCGCCAAGAGGGGGCTGCGTTAGGCGAGGCCCTTACCGAACGTGATGCCGCCGTAGCGGAACTGGCGGCGGTTCGGAAAGCTTTGGCTGCCAATCATGAAATCACGCAACAGATCAAAGCCGAGCTTGACCAGATCCGCACCTCGCGTCTTTGGCGTTTTACCCGGTTCTTGCGCCGGGCGGACCACTCATGACCGCCCGGCTTTTTCTCGATGCGCAGCACGGGCTGTGCAACCGGTTACGCGCCATGGCTTCAGGGGCCGCAATCGCCCGTGCCACGGGGCGTGAATTGGTGGTGATTTGGCAGGCAGATGCCCATTGCGATTGCCGCTTGTCGGACCTGATCGACTACACCGGACCGGTGATTGAAGACGCACAGACTGCCGATCTATGTCGATACCTTGCGGCGCGGGTCTATAACTACATGGAAATCGAGCCGGGTTCACATTTCGACGAACCTATTCTGGCTGGGGAAGAGGCCGAGGTTCTGGCTGGTCAGGACATCTACATCCGCTCGGCCTATACGTTGGTGAGCCCTTTCAGACATCATGAAGACGAGCAGAGGTTTCTACGCTCTCTCGTACCGGCGGTTCCGGTGTTGGAGCTGTTGGCGGGCGTGCGCCATCCCAATCAACTGGCAGTACATGTGCGTATGGGCACCGGACCTGCACATGACCATCTGGCGTGGGAATCTCCTGAAAACTGGCCTGCCGAGCGTCACCGCGAATTGAGCGAATGGCGCGCCCGCAGCCATGCGCGACATTTTACCGCCCGGATCGATCAGTTGATCGCCGCCGGAGAGGCCCAGACGATCTTCCTTGCTGCCGATCTGCCTGAAACCTATGCCGCCTTTACCGAACGCTATGGCGACAGGGTGGCGGTGCTGCCACGGGCGCATTACGACCGCTCTGCAGTGCAGTTACAATATGCACTCGCTGATCTTCTGTTGCTGACGGCGGCGGATCATTTTCTGGCCAGCACTTGGAGTTCGTTTTCAGATCTTGCCCAACGGCTCGCCCGCCCCGGTCGCTGTTTTGAGCGCAGCGGGGAGGATTTTTGAGATGCGTAGGATGGGATAGGCCAAGCCCGAGTAAAGTTGTTAAGGTCCAAACGGATACGCGGGTCTACGCGCGCTTACATCCGTGGTTCATAGCGTTTCTAGAGGGTCCAAAAGAATGAAGAAAGCACTCATTACAGGGGTTACCGGGCAGGACGGCTCCTATCTGGCGGAATTCCTCTTGAACAAAGGCTATGAGGTGCATGGCATTAAACGCCGGGCATCATCCTTCAATACTCAACGTATCGACCATATCTACGAAGACCCACATGGAGGCCACACCCGGTTCAAACTGCATTACGGCGATCTAACCGACACCTCAAACCTCACTCGCATTCTCGCCGAAGTGCGCCCCGATGAAGTCTATAACCTCGGCGCGCAGTCCCATGTGGCCGTGAGTTTTGAGGCCCCCGAATACACCGCCGATGTGGACGCTATCGGTACCCTGCGCCTGCTCGAAGCGATCCGATTTCTGGGAATGGAAAAAACCACGCGGTTCTATCAAGCATCAACGTCTGAACTTTACGGTCTGGTGCAGGAAACGCCACAGACCGAAACGACGCCTTTCCACCCACGCAGTCCCTATGCGGTGGCGAAAATGTACGCCTATTGGATCGCGGTAAACTACCGCGAAGCCTATGGCATGTATGCCTGTAACGGCATCTTATTTAACCATGAGTCCCCCCGCCGGGGTGAGACCTTTGTGACGCGTAAAATCACCCGCGGTTTGGCCAATATCGCTCAAGGGCTGGAACCTTGTCTCTATATGGGCAACATCGACTCCCTGCGCGATTGGGGCCATGCGAAAGACTATGTTCGGATGCAGTGGATGATGCTGCAACAAGACACGCCCGAAGACTTCGTGATCGCCACAGGTGTGCAATATTCGGTGCGCGAATTCATCACTTGGACCGGTAAGGAACTGGGCTTGACGCTGGAGTTCAGCAGCGAAGGCGTCGACGAAATCGCGACGGTCACTAACATCGAAGGCTCCATGGCACCAGGTTTGAAGGTCGGCGATGTGGTGATGCGCATTGACCCGCGCTATTTCCGTCCAGCAGAGGTTGAGACGCTGCTGGGTGACCCGGCCAAGGCCAAAAAGATACTGGGCTGGGTGCCCGAGATCACCGCACAGGAAATGTGTGCCGAGATGGTGGTCGAAGACCTGCGCACAGCGCGGCGGCATGCGCTGCTGAAAGAGCATGGCTATGCACTGCCGATCAGCGTGGAGCAGAGCTAACATGCAGAAAATCTATATCGCAGGGCATCGCGGCATGGTCGGTAGCGCGATCCTGCGCCGGCTTGAGGCGCGTAAAGCGGCGGGCGAAGACCTTCACTTGGTGACGCGCACCCATGCGGAGCTAGACCTAACGGATCAGGCTGCGGTGCGCGACTTCATGCAGTCCGAAAACCCAGATGTTGTGTTCCTCGCCGCGGCGAAGGTGGGGGGCATTCATGCCAATAACACCTATCCGGCGGACTTCATCTACGACAATTTAATGATTGAATGTAACGTCATCCATCAGGCCTTTGCTGCTGGTGTCACGCGACTGCTGCAACTCGGCTCAAGCTGCATCTACCCGCGTGCCTCGGCGCAACCGATGAAAGAGGATGCACTACTAACCGGCGTGCTTGAGCCCACCAATGAGCCCTATGCGGTTGCCAAGATTGCCGGAATCAAGCTCTGCGAAAGTTATAACCGGCAGCATGGTACGGATTACCGCTCGGTCATGCCTACGAACCTCTACGGTCCCGGCGACAATTTCCACCCGGAGAATTCCCATGTGCTGCCCGCGCTGATCCGGCGGTTTCATGAGGCGGTGCAAGCAGGCGATGAAGAGGTGCAAATCTGGGGTTCAGGAAAGCCGCGGCGGGAGTTTTTGCATGTGGACGATATGGCCGAAGCGAGCCTTTTCGTGCTCGGCCTTGACCCTGAAACCTATGCCGCCAACACCGAACCGATGTTGAGCCACATTAACGTGGGCACTGGTACCGATGTCGCAATCATGGAGCTGGCACAGATGGTGGCCAAAGTGACTGGCTTTCAGGGACGCATTACCAGTGATTCCAACAAACTGGATGGCACCCTGCGCAAGCTGATGGATGTGAGCCGTTTGGCGGACATGGGCTGGCGGGCGTCAATTCACCTCGATAAAGGTCTGCAGGACACCTATGACTGGTTTATGAAAAACCAAAATAGCATTCGCCACTGATCAGCATTCTCCAAGGATATTTCATGACCAATATTGTTCATCCCATTCTTCTGGCTGGCGGCTCTGGCACACGGCTTTGGCCGTTGTCGCGCAAAAGCTACCCTAAGCAATTCGCCAAGCTGATGGGGGATGAGAGCCTGTTTCAGGCTTCGGTTCTGCGGCTGTCGGGCGAAGGCTTTGCCGCGCCGGTGATCCTCACTGGGTCGGATTTCCGTTTCATTGTGACTGAGCAATTGGCCGCTGTCGAAATTGCGCCTACGGGTATTTTGATAGAGCCTGAGGGGCGTAATACGGCGCCTGCGATCCTCGCTGCTGCGCTTAACCTTGCGGTCCGCGCCCCCAAAGCGCTGATGCTAGTCGCGCCTTCTGACCATGTGATCCCTGATGCGGCAGGCTTCCGCGCCGCCGTACAAGGCGCGACTGATGCCGCACAGGCAGGTCAGTTGGTGACTTTTGGCATTCGCCCTGACCGGGCTGAAACCGGCTATGGCTGGCTGGAGATGAGCGAGGCGCCAAGTGCAGATTTTGCCCCTGAGCCACAGCCTTTGAAACGCTTTGTCGAAAAACCCGATAGCGCATCTGCCCAAGCGATGCTTGAGGGCGGCAAGCATCTTTGGAACGCAGGTATTTTTCTCTTTTCAGTGCAGACCATCATTACCGCTTTCAAGACCTATGCCCCTGAGATGCTGGCACAGGTGCGCACGGCTGTTGATCAGGCAGCACAGGATCTCGGCTTCACTCGCCTGGCACCCGATGCTTGGGCGCAGGTCGAAGATATCTCGATCGACTACGCGGTGATGGAGAAGGCTGATAACCTGAGCGTTGTGCCCTATGGTGGTGTCTGGTCAGACTTAGGCGGCTGGGATGCCGTTTGGCGTGAGTCGGGGCCGGATGAGGCCGGGGTGGTCACCACGGACTCGGCCACAGCAATTGATTGCGAGAACACCCTGCTGCGCGCCGACGATCCTCAACAGCAATTGGTGGGCATAGGGCTAACCGACATTATCGCCGTGGCCATGCCCGATGCGGTGCTGGTTGCTCATAAAGACCGCGCACAAGACGTGAAGAAAGCCGTGGCCGCGCTGAAGGCCAAGGGGGCTTCTCAAGCCGAAACCTTGCCGCGTGATTATCGGCCTTGGGGCTGGTTTGAAAGCCTCGTCGTGGGATCGCGTTTCCAGGTGAAGCGTATTGTTGTTCATCCCGGTGCCGCTCTTAGCCTGCAAAGTCATCACCACCGTGCGGAGCATTGGATCGTGGTCGAAGGCACGGCGCAGGTGACTGTAGGGGAAAAGGTGCAACTCGTGACCGAGAACCAGTCGGTCTATATTCCGCTTGGCGTGACCCACCGAATGGAGAACCCCGGCAAGGTGCCGATGGTCCTGATCGAAGTGCAAACTGGCAGCTATCTGGGTGAGGATGACATCATCCGTTATGAGGATGTCTATGCACGCGGGCAGGGGGCGAAGGGGTAAATCCTATCGGTGTCCTTTGACACCAGAGGTGGGACAGTTGCCCACCTCTCGGCCTCTTTCTATCAGTACATTGCCGTTAGCTTCGTGCCGCAACAAATCTCCTCGCGAAATTCAGCGCTTCGCGGATTGTTACATCCATATCAAGATAGCGGTAGGTGCCAAGCCGCCCGAGGAAGCTCACCCCATCTTCCGCTGCGGCCAACGCTTCATATTGGCTGAGCAGCGCTTTCTCTTCCACCAGACGGATTGGGTAATAGGGGATATCATCTTCGCCACAGGCGCGGGCAGATTCGCGGTAAAGCACTGATCCTTCGTGGCTCTCCCAAGGAGCGAAATGCTTGTGTTCGGTAATCCGGGTCCAAGGCACCTCAGCATCACCATAGTTCATCACAGCGCAGCCTTGGTAATCACCCTCATGGGTGAACCGCTCGAAATCCAACGTGCGGTAGCCAAGCCGCCCAAGCTTCGCGTTAAAGTAGCCATCCAACGGGCCGGTCCATATCAAATGGTCGGCGCGGTCTGCCATATCTTCCGAATAGGGCGTGTTGAGATGTAAATCGATGCCGGGATGGTCGAGAATAGCAGCAACCATAGCAGTATAGCCTGCCTCGGGCATGCCTTGGAACGTATGTGCGAAGTAATTGTCGTCATAGTTAAAGCGCAGTGGCAGACGTTTGAGGATTGATGCCGGCAGGTC
This sequence comes from Sulfitobacter sp. D7, assembly GCF_003611275.1. NCBI lineage: Bacteria > Pseudomonadati > Pseudomonadota > Alphaproteobacteria > Rhodobacterales > Roseobacteraceae > Sulfitobacter > Sulfitobacter sp. D7. The sequence goes on along the minus strand of NZ_CP020698.1, from coordinate 63,610 downwards.
GCGTGGCGAACAGCCCCATTGTTTTTCCGTATAGCCTTTGAAAAAGGCCTCATAGAGTGCGGGGCCTACGAAACGTAGCGCCTGCTCTTCGAAACTTTGCGGATCGGTGATGGTACGATCGGCCTGTGTCTCTTCGATAAAGGCGCGGGCCTCGTCGGGGCGGAAGGTTTTGCCGAAGAACTGGTTGATCGTATGCAGGTTCACCGGCAAGGAGTAGACGGCCCCGTCAACGGTGCTTTTGACCCTGTTGCGATAGGGGCGAAAGAGCGCAAAGCTGTTGACGTAATCCCAGACTTCAACGTCATCGGTGTGGAAAATATGCGGCCCGTAGTGATGCACCATGACCCCGGTTTGATCACAGCGGGCGGTATGGCAATTGCCGGCGAGATGATCGCGGCTTTCCACCACGGTGATCTTATGTCCAGCTTCGGCTAATGTCCGCGCGGTAACGGCACCGGACAGGCCAGCACCGATGATGAATATATGCATGTAAGAGAACCTATTTTGACGCTTCTTCACCATAAAATAGAAACGATCCGTAGTAAAATTACTTAAGCGCTTGGAGGCTATGGGCTTTTTAGAGGTGGCACAGACAACCCTCGGGTTAACTACCATAATGGCCGGTCTGGTGTTATTTCCAACCGTCGGCAATTATTCTGTCCAAGGTCGAGTGAGCTACTCCCCATTTGTTGGACAGGATCTGGCGTAGTTTAAGCTACTCTTTGCACTTGCTGATCGTGGTTGGTTGTTTCAATTCTCTGCCAATAGACCACAGCAGGTGGTTTGCCGCCAAGGGCAGAATGCGGGCGCTTGTGGTTGTAGAACTCGATCCATTTTCTGACGCCATCTCGGGCCTCTGACCCGGTTTCCCAGGCATGCAGGTAGACGCATTCATACTTCAGTGACCGCCACAGCCGTTCGACAAAGATATTGATCCCTTGCCCGGCAGGGTATCGCGCAGCGATGTCCCGAGAGGGGAGGAAGCGGCCCTTGCCGTCCATTGAGATGCGCACGTTTGCGCTCCGCAACCTGTTCGTCCAAGCGAAAGACGTGAACTGGCTGCCCTGGTCCGTGTTCATTATGTCTGGCGGGCCGAACTTGTGGATCGCCTCATTCAGCGCATCAACGCAGAAGCCAGCCTCCAACGTGTTCGAGATGCGCCACGCCAGAACCTTGCGCGTGTGCCAATCCATGATGGCCACCAGATAAAGGAAGCCGCGCCGCATCGGTAGATATGTGATGTCGGCGCACCAAACTTGATTTGGCCGATCCACGCGTAGCCCCCGCAGCAGGTAGGGGTAAATCTTGTGACCCTTCGCCGCCTTGCTCGTGTTGGGTTTCTGGTAGATCGGCATGAGACCCATCAACCGCATAAGGCGTCGGATGCGCTTTTCGTTCACCAGATGCTGTTCATTGCGCAGGTGCCACGTCATTTGGCGCACACCGTAAAACGGGGTTTCCAAGAACTGCTTATCGATGACGCGCATCAGATCGAGGTTCATCTCGCTCTCACCCTTGGGTTCATAGTAAAATGACGACCGCGAGATCGACAGCAGGGAACATTGCTTGCCGACGGACAGACCCGGAATGTTCGGCTCAATCATCTTGCACCTCACTTGCCGGTCCAGGGTTTGAGCTTTCTGGCCAAAAAATCGTTGGCGACGGCCAACTCCCCAATCTTGGCATGCAGGCCTTTGACCTGCTCTTCATCGACTTCCGGTGCCTTCCGGCTACCTCGCTCGAACACACCAGATGCGCCCTCAAGCAATGCACGTTTCCATTGATGGATCATCGTCGGGTGAACTCCAAACCGACTGGCCAGCTCGCTGACAGTCTCTTCGCCTTTCAGCGCTTCCAACGCCACCTTGGCTTTGAATTCTGGGTGATGTTGCTTCCGTTTCGACATTCCTGATCTCCTTCGTGTTGAAGATCAGCAAACTACAAATCGCAGCTTACGTCAGTGTCCGATGTTCGGGGGGTAGCTCATCTAGTCAGAAATGTAGAAATGGGCCTAACTAAATTTTCCAAGCTCAATAGGGAAATTACTAGATAACATGGAATACATTTCATCTAAACTTTCTAAGAAGGCTAGATGAAATAGATCATATGGTAAACTCCTGCAGCCGTATTGATTCACTTCAATGTAAACGGAAAATTCAAAAATCCCATGTTAAATCCCCATATTAGTTGCACTAAGGATGGTAAATAAAAATTATTCATTTGGCTTATGCCACTACCCAAAAGTACACCCTCATTAACCATATCTATGATAAAACCATAAATCGAATAGCATGATCATCTTCTAACATTACATCTACCCACTTAGTCCTATCTAAAATCGCACAATCTCCGCTTATCAAATTGAGTGTGGCTCCTTCAGAATATTTTCAGGACTTCACTTGTATGGATAGTCCTTGGGAACAATAGGTGAGATTGGGTACGATGCTTGAAAGAACATTCACAGCTACGAATAGCACGAGTCAAATTCATACCTTCGGGTCTGGGATAAACTGGGAATTAGATCATTGGGATAACCTTGATTTTTCACGTATTACCGATTTTTCTCACGGGCATCATGCAAGGGCTGGGGGAGGTTATGACACTTTCAACTTTAGCAACATAAGTAATGTATCCTCTATCATTGTTGGACGCTTGGAAGATTTTGATCCTTCGCGTGACGATATTAGAATAGAGGGTGAACTAGTTCATCTTGATAACTTACCAAGTAATGTGAGACTCGTTGAATTCAACGGTAGTCATGACGATGTCAATGCGCAGGCGCAGCAGTGGATTTTAATTGCAACTCCATCGGGTGGACATATTTTTTATGCACTAGAGGGTGCCCGAGTTGATATGGATGGAAATGGTGAATCAAATTCGGGTAACCACGAGCGGCATTTTATAATGGAGCATCAGCTTCCTGACTTTACCGCACTTAGCGATGTGACATATGCAGACCCTCAAAATTTCGTTCCTTCTGGGTATGCAGCCGATGGGGGGATCACGGTGAATGACATTGATTCGAGCATGGAGGATGTCCTCGAGGTAATCGAAGGCTCCATATCCGGCGACCTTATCGCCGCCGGATTAAACGATGACATTGTGCATGGTTTTTCTGGAAATGACCAAATTTGGGGGGGTGACGGGAATGACGCTATGTCTGGTGGGAGTGGCGAAGATACGATCTTCGGTGGAAATGGGCATGATACACTATCTGGCGGTGGCGGGTCGGATGATATGCTCGGAGGGACGGGAAACGATACATATGTGGTAGATAGCTTTGGAGACAGGATCTTTGAGCGGCTTGGACAAGGTCAAGATCGAGTTGAGTCTTCAATTTCTTTCGCCCTACGAGCCCACAGCCAGCATCTAGAAACACTGACCTTAACCGGTACCGAAGATATTTCAGGCACCGGGAACCGCCAAGCCAACGTCATTCAAGGAAACGATGGGGATAACGTCCTAAACGGTGCATGGGGAAATGATGTACTTATCGGGGGAGCAGGCAATGATACTTTCCGAGATGACGGTGGTGCAGATCGTATGCTCGGGGGGGTGGGAAATGACACTTACAGGGTTGATAGCATCGGTGATCGGGTAGTGGAACTTAGGGGCCAAGGAACTGATCATGTTGATGCCTCCGTGTCGTTTTCGCTTCGGTCTCATAGCCAGCATATCGAAACACTGTCGCTAACGGGCAGAAGTAACATTAATGCTACCGGAAATGGCCAAGCTAATACTATCACGGGGAATGGAGGGGATAATCTTCTAAATGGCGCCTGGGGTAATGACCTCCTAATCGGAGGTGCCGGAAACGATACCTTTAGAGACGATGGCGGCGCAGATCGGATGCTCGGAGGCAGCGGCGATGATATTTATTTTGTTGATCACGGCGAAGATCGAATTGTTGAAATGCAAGGACAAGGAAATGACCAGGTTGAAGCATCCGTTTCGTTTTCTCTGCGAGCTCACAGCCAACATTTAGAAACACTGTGTCTCACAGGTGCCGATGACATAAGCGGCACCGGGAATGGGCGAGCTAATACTATTAGAGGAAATGATGGAAACAATGTGCTAAATGGCGCCTGGGGGAATGACCTCCTGATCGGCGGTGCAGGCAATGACACTTTTCGAGATGACGGCGGTGCAGACCAGATGGTTGGGGGGACCGGAAATGACACCTATCGCATTGATCACGCTCAAGACCGGATCGTAGAGCTTCAAGGGCAAGGAAATGACCATGTCGAAGCGTCAGTATCGTTCTCCTTGCGAAGCCAAAGTCAGCATCTTGAGACGCTAACCTTATTTGGCTCAGATAGCATCGACGGCACCGGGAATGCCCGAAATAATACCCTCATTGGAAATCGTTCAGACAATCGTCTGGATGGCGCTTGGGGTGATGACAGCATTGACGGGGGCGGGGGGGATGACATTCTTGCAGGCGGCAGAGGTGCTGATACCTTCGTCTTTCGCGAAGGCTTTGGCCAAGATTTAATATCCGATTTTGAGTTGGACCAAAGCGGAGAAGTAATCAATTTGGGGTTAATATCATCGATATCAAGCTTTGATGACCTATTAAACAACCACATTCGGAATATTGATGGGCAAGCTGTAATTAATGATGATTTAGGGAACACAATACAAATACAAGGTGTAAGAGTAGAAGACCTCGCAGCCGATCACTTTGTTTTTTGATGTTAGCTTAAAGTCAAACGTTGTCCGCGTCCTTTCATAGAAAAGGGCGCGGTTCTTGATATGCCCCTGCCGACCTCTTGCTTATGATAAAAGTCTGCGGATTTGATTTTGGTAATCGTTAGTTTCGGGCTTGGCAAGCGCGGCGGGCGGCGAGCCTTCAAATATCGCAAGCGCCCGCCACGCTTGCCAGGATGTTTAGTTCTCGAACGAAGGGTGCGGCCTGATATTGTGTAAGCGTATCGCCATAGCGTCTGCATGCGTCGTTCTGTGATACTGAGTTTCTTGTAAACGGTTCCCATACCGATTCCTCTGATTAGATAAACCACTGTTTTCTAACAAGAGTCGCGCTTGAGGGTAGCGCGCGCCTGTGGAATCTCAAGACACGTTGCGACGCGCTCCTCTATCTCATTTTCATCAGTTCTTCTCTGAAGGCTTCCGTTGGTGTGCGCCAGCTCAGGCACTTTCTTGGTGTGCCATTCAAGCGGTCGCAAATCGACTTCATGTCTCGATTTGAGAGCGTGGCCACAGGTGCATCGCGTGGCAGATACCGCCGTGCGCGTTTATTCAAATTCTCGACAGCACCCTTTTGCCACGGAGCCTGCGGATCGCAGAACCACGCCTCGGTTCCGATACCGGGCTTCAGCTTGCGCCAGTCGCGGAACTCGATCCCTCGATCAAAGGTGATCGATTTTCGCGCAGGCTGGGGCAGGGGTTCCATCACACCCATCAGCTTGTTCATTAAATGCGTCGACTGCGGTCGTTGTTGCGGAACAGAACGGCAAAGCGGGTTTTGCGTTCCACCAGCGACGCAATATTGGTTTTACCCTGCGCTCTCTCAAAAATCATGAGGTCGCCTTCCCATTCACCAAATGTTTCGCGGGTTTTAACATAGTCAGGCCGCTGGTGAATCGACCGATCTGGTGGGAAAGCAAGACCTCGAGGTGTTCGCCTGCGTCTTGGTTGCCGCTTCTTACGGCGATGCGGTAGATACCGCGCCAATTCTTCGGACTGGCCATCGGGTCCGTAAATGTAGGCATAGATCGTCTCGTGGCTGACACGAAGTTTCTGGCCGTCCAACTGAAGTCGACCCGCGATCTGTTCCGGAGACCAGCCAACTTTGAGCTGTTTAATCACGGCATCTCGCAATTCAATAAACCGCACCAGCTTGCGCCGACGCGCGCGCCGGTCGACGGCGGACCTCTGCGCGGTCACACCGTAATAACCACTAAGATTGGGGAGCTCTTTATCAATGTATCTGTTCCGCTTGATCTCACGAAACCCGGTCGAACGATGTCTCCCAATCTCAACTGCAATCTTGTTCACTGACATCTTCGCGTTCAACATGTCTTCAATCGTGCGTCTTTCACGCAATCCTAACTCTGTGTGGGCCGTGTCCGTTCTTCTTGCTTTCCAGCAAGATAGGGGATTTGTCGCAACCCACGTGTGGATGCCCCGGTTTATGTGGGTGATTGTTTCGACGTTTAGATAGCATGATCGGGTGCAGTCACGTGTCCGGCCTGTTTGTGCAGCACACTTGGCTGCTGGCCCTTATGGAGATGCGCGAACTTGGCTCCAAATCAGTTTATCGGGCTCGAAGCCGCGAAGGGTTGCACTGGTTTTTCCATGTTCGTTCTCGTCGATCCGCTTTCCTTAGTCGATCCTTTCGTCCTCACATACCTGCCGGTATCCGTGGGTCTGCCGCTAAGCGACGGCCCCGCGAATGCGATAAATCTGGCCCGTCATCAACATGGCCCAAAGCCTCCGAGCCATGCGGTTTGCCAAAGCAACAGCAACAACCATACGGGGGCGTGTTTCAAGCATACGCGCTAACCATGGTTCGGCACAACGCTTCCATCGTTCGATGGAATTGATGACGGACATTGCACCGATGATCAGCAACCGCCTCACATCTTTCTGGCCCATTTTTGTAATTCGCCCCAACCGTTCCTTACCACCTGTCGAATGCTGTCGAGGTACAAGACCAAGCCATGCTGCAAAATCCCGCCCCGTGCGAAAGTTTTTGGCGGGAGGACAGAAGGCCGAAATTGCGATGGCGGACATCGGGCCGACGCCAGGCATCGTTTGCATAAGCCGCGTTTCCTCTGACGTTTTTGCATGCATCTTGATGGAATGATCCAGACCTTCGACTTCTGCGCTGATAGTCTCGATCTGCGCTAGGAGCCGTTCCGCCAAGCCTTTGGCTTCGTCGGGCAGTTTATGTGCCTGTTCCTCTACTTCTCGTTTGAGAATATCAGCGTTCCGAATGCGTAGCCGCAGCACAATCCCAAACTCCGCCAAGTATCCGCGAAGCGAATTGATAAGCTGGGTGCGCTGCCGCACGAACAATTCGCGCGTCCGAAACAACATCGCCTGTGCTTGCTGTTCCGGGGCTTTCACTGGGACGAAGCGCATTGAGGGACGCATCGCGGCTTCTGCAATGGCCTCTGCATCGACAACATCACTCTTGTGGCGTTTGACAAACGGTTTCACATATCGTGCCGGTACCAATCGAACCTCATGACCTGCAGCAAGCGCTTCACGCCCCCAATGATGGGCGGACGCGCACGCTTCCATCGCAAAAATGCAACTTGGGTGCTCATTTAGAAACTTATTGAACTGAGGCCGGCTCAGCTTTCTACGGTATAAGACTTTACCTGCGGCATCAGCGCCGTGTATTTGAAAAACGCGCTTCGCCAGGTCGATACCGATGATAAATGCTTCTGACATTTGTTCCTCCTGCAAGACGTCCGCACCACCATGGCTCGGACGGTTCTATAATGAACCAGCAGGAGGGGCATCCAATCCATCAGTTTAGAATGTGCCCTCGCTACATAGAAACTGCCTATAGGGTTAATTATGCTATTGTAAAAGCGTCTATCTGAGAAGTTGGAAATATAGGCAGCGGTACCAATTGAGTGCTCGAACTGAGGTGCTTCTAGATTTGTAGACGCTTTGCCCCCTAACTTTGATGCGAGGAGGCCGACATGGTGACAAGCAATTACAGCGACGATTTAAAGCGCGATGCGGTGCATCAGATCACGGTGCGGGGGTATCCGTTTCGGGAGGTGTCCCGGCGATTAAACTGAATAAGGCAGGTGTCTAGGAAACTAGGGGCATTTCAAGGGGCTATTCGGTGCTTGACCAACACGATTTGCGGACACCCCCTAAAACTTAACTGACCTTACACGCTCTACGTAGGAGTGCGGCATTATTCTTTGCAGAAATCACAGTAAAGCCGTTTTCAAGAAGGTAAGGCATAGCCAGGGTGCCTTTGGCAGACCAAGTACCTTCAATAGACACCCACGTATCGTCAAAGCAAATTAGCCCGTCAGGTGCCAGTTTCTCTTTCAATTCCTTGGCGCAGAGCAAATGCATTTCGTGGCAGGCAATTTCGTCGATGCGGGAGCCAAGAAACTTGACGTATCGATCCTGCCGGACCTCAGAATGGTTACCATGGTCAAAATCATAGGCATCGAGAAAGATGTAATCAATCACCCCATCGTATTGCTTCAGAAAGTCTTCGCCCTTCGCGCAAATTGCTCTGAAGGGAAGTCCTTGGTGAAAGAACATGCGCGCGGCGTTGCGGGTGTTACGCGGATCCATATCAACCGTCAAGAAGTCTAACCCATTCTGAAGACAAAACTGGGCAAGCTTTTGCGTCGATCCCTGACCCGGCACTAACTCGCGCGTGGTTCCGATTTCGACAAGAAGCTTCTTGCGTTCCGCATGTAGTAAGTCTTCTTTAGAAAGCCCTGACATCAATAGGCTATGTCCATGGTCTTTGGTGTCCTCTCCCGAGGTGGATGTGACAATCCCAGATAGGCTCTCTTTTGTTGTGGTATCCAGCACGCCCGGTGCGAGGGCATCGGCTGCCAGCGCGCGCAGTGTGCCTCTCTTCACATTCAAATCCGCATAGGCAGCGGCGGCGAGAATGCTTAACCAAGGAGCTTTGGGAGAGCTAAAGGAAAGCGCGCTGCCGATAAAACTGAGCGCGTTCATCCTTTCACCCAATAGTGAGAAATGCTCGGCCGCAGCCAGATGAGCCAGTCCTTGATCAACGCGGGTGAGCTGATCACAGACGCGGTCAAAAGTATCTAGGAAATTTTTGCCCTCATCTGTCGCACAGTGATCAAGGACATCGCGCACCGCCGAAAGATCCAGAGGCGAAGAATCGGGATTATAAGCGCTATATACGAAAGCCGCACGCTCGAGAAAAGTCGAAATGACCGCCGGGCGTTCTGGCGAAGAGGAATTGTAGGAGCTGTAAAGCACAGGTGCTTCTGGTGCCCGCGCCGGAAGCTCTGGCAATCGATCGGCTTTGTACCCCAATCGCTCGCAAAGGAACTCATAGCTCTCCCCACCATTGAAGTATGGCGGTACGTGAATTAGACCTGTTTCAAATGGGGGGGATTCTGAAACAGCTTGAGCACTGCGCGGAAGATTCAACGCGCCGCTGACCCATTCATCAACATCTACAGCCCCGTCAGATTGGAAACTGTCAATTCCTTCAAGGTGAGCAAGCCCCTCTGCAAGCTTATCACAAAATGAAGTAAGCGTGGTTCCCCCCAGCGTCGCTGTGTGGAATGCCGTGTAAGGATGGCGTAGCAATAGAGCCCCCGCATCGGGGCTCAATTCCTTTGGCAGGACTATATCAGGCGTTGCAATCACGACGAAAGGTCGCTGCGCCCCACGCTGCTGTTTCACCCAGTCGGCGAGACCCGCGCTGTCATCTTCTTGCGCGCTCATTCGCCACACCGCGACCGCGGGGAACCGAGACGCCCACCACGCGCGGGAAAGTTCGGGCGCCCCCGGCATGGCCCAAAGCATAGCGAAATGGCCGTTTTTCTTGGAAATGTTACCAACAAAGGACTCACATTGCTCCAGCAAACTGGCAAGCGGCAAAGCCGGTGGCGTGGGCGCACGGTCCAGGACTGTGCCTTCTTGGTCGATCAGAATCAACAGGTCTTCAAACAGGGCCAACGCTTCATTGGCAGAGGGATCAGTCACCGCCCTGCCCCGCGCGTTTCTTCTATTCATTGATATTTCCTGCCTTCGTTTTCGGAGACTTGGTCGACTCTTTGTTTAAAATCGAAGAGGCTTGGGTGGGAGAGGTTATCTTTCGAACCTGTTCGGCAGCTTCGCGTAATTTGGGGGTCAATTGCTGTAGCAACTGTCGGAGTTTTTGGTTCTCCTCCTCAATGGCCTTGTTGCTTGATCTGAGAATATCCTTCTCAGATTGCAAGGTTTCCTGAACGGCTGTGGCGCGGCGCAGGTCCAAACGCAACTGCTGAGCTTCATAGCTTAAGCGCGTGGTTTTCTCAGTGCTCAGAGCATGCTGGACCGTATTGTCCTTGCGTAACTTTTTCAGCGCCTCTTCCATCTGCGCGACTTTTCCATGTCCCGCATCCCGCTCTTTAGTCAATTGCTGAATTTCTTTAGCCCGCAAATCTGCACTCTGTTTATGCTGAGATACAATCTCATCATGGGCCGCTAGTTCAGTCGTCAGGCGATCGGCTTCCTTGTCGCGAACCTTGATGTCTTGAGCCAAATCATCCAGCTGCGCACGCAGGTTATTCACCAAGCGCGTACGCTGGTCCGATTTGAATCGGTAAACCGGCCAATTAGGGTCTGCGTCATCATAGATTTCGCCAGCTGACAGCGCCTGCTTTTCAAGCATCTGCACCAGATCAACGGCAGCATGGGAACCCTCAAAAAAGGGCTCGTCCCCCGCGCGAAGATAGAGCGTATCGACCTTCTGCATCAGGCCAGAGGTTTCTAGGAACGCCAAGATCACGTGTTCCTGACCTGGACAGTCAATTATTACCGTAAAGGGTTCACGCAGATCCTTAAGTCGTGACGCCAGAATCTCGCCGGTCACCGCCGGAACGCTGATCATGCCAGTGGCTTTCAACCCCGGCAGGAGGGACTTCAAGGCCGAAGTTTCGGACGTCAGGCTATATAATTCGGGCAGGGAGTATTTGCGAAGCTCTAAATCGCCACTTCCTGTGCTTAGAACAGCGCCAATCCGCTCGTGTTGCAGCGCCTTGTCAAAAGCGGTGATCCGTTGGGCCTCTGCGAACGGGTCGACCCAAAAGGCTTTCTCCCAGCGTATGGGTAGCGCAGATAGTTGGGTTTTGAGACGGTCAAAGCTTCCCCAAGAGAAAACCACGAGGGAGCCGTAACCAGATGCAATATGTGAGTTCACGGTAGATTACCTTACTGGGCGAGTATTCCCTGTTCTACGAAAAACGACCATTTCTGCCCGCTGTTTTGACGTGGTTCTAGACCATTTGATGCTTTCTACTGGCTGGCATGCGATACATGTAACTTAACCTTTTGAAAGTGAAGGCGAACAGGATCTCCCGCGGGGACTTGAGACAGCGCCGTCTCTACAGTTGCCTTCAAATCGCCATTCAGGATCCTGTTGGATGTTGTATTGGGGTGCAAAAGCAACTCACTTGCGATCTGGCGCAAAGTCTCTGACGCTGAACCTCTCTCGGCCCCCTCAAGATGAGAATTTGGCAATGTATGAGCAGAGTTAGGCTTGAAAAGCGGCACCTCACCGCTGAAGTCTGAGCTTCTTAACAGAGTCTCATAGTCAACACGGTCAAACACTTCGAGCTTACCGCCCACGGTGGCATTATAGATCTTCCGCCCGACGGCAGAGAAGGCCAGGTCCGCCATCTTATAGTTCATTAGAACCCGATCAAGCTTTGGATCCTTCCAGGTTTTGCCAGCGCCAAAATAGTCTTTATGGAAATGGTTTGGGTCGTCCGTGTCTGACAGAAGAACGTCACCTGTCCGTTTATGGCTTATAGGGATCACATAATCGAAGTCCATGCCGATCAGGTAAACTTCCGTGAAACCCATGAAGTAGGCCAGTTGCAAATTAATGTACGTCACCGATTGCCCACAGTATAGAACATCTGTCGCGTCCGTGGAGAACCTCGGGACAGCATAATTGGGGGAGGTTTTCTCGTAGAATCCACGATTCATTTCAAAGAAGAATGTGTTGGCGCTCTTTGGGTGAAGATTCTTATAGATTGTGGGGAAGAACTTGAAAGGGGCATCATATGCCCGAATTTCTTCGATATTCTCTTTCATCACCGAACTGTCTTCCACCACATAAAAGTCGGGTCGGTATCCGGATTCCCTTGTCTTATAGTAGAAGGAATTAACCCCGAACGCATACTCATTTTCGAGTAGCGACAGGTCATGTTTATTTAAAGATGGGCCATTCCCGATAATGAAGCATCTTTTACCTAGATAGCGATTGTGAAACTGAGCAAGTTCACTTCGGTCCGGTTCTGGGACGCTCTTATAGACTTCGCGTTCTTTGTAGCCATTCAGGCCCTCAAAATCAGGCGGGAGAACGACATTATCCAAAATATGCACGGCGGGAGAGGTTACCCTCAGTCCGTTGACTGTTAGAGGCCCCCCACTTCTATATAATTCTGGATCACCAAAATCCTCTGAGCGTGCGAGCAACAATTCGAGCGTCTTTTCTCTAGATGAGTGCTGACAGTTCGTATGAATAAAATCGAATGGACCAAGTTTGGGGTCATACTGGCATTTATACTCAGCAGTTAAATGACCATAGATCTCCTTAAAGCGAACTCGCGCATCATCGTCCTTGTCATGATACAAATGGACATATGTTTGAGGGGAAATCCGAATGCGGTCTTTATTAATATGATTGAATATGGTAACGTCCATCGCACGGTCTTCACATGAATAACCTATATACTGTTCGAAGCCTTTTATCGCGAGATAGGAAGACCGATTCCAAATGACAACGCCTCCAGCCACTGTCACCGGGTTCTTGATCTTCCCGTCGTCCGAAAGGTGAGCGAGAGACATGCTCTCCATGATTTTGTTCGCTTCTTCTTTATCTGTATAGTAAATATTCAAATATGGAGAAACGACATCAATCCGAGAGTGGCAATCCATTACGTCGCGCAAAAAGTTAGCGCCGGTAAGTACATCTACGTCCATTAGGGCGACGACTTTAGCATCCTTGCAGAAATGCTTAACAGCGACGTTGTAGCACCAGCCTCGGTTGTACTCCGAAGGATTATAAATGAACTCGTGCCTCACATATTCTTTGGCTCCCAGTTCTTGCAAAGAGATATGACTGTCCGAGTCTTGCTCTATGATAAGAACGTCAAACAGGCTCTCATAATGGTAGTCGATCCAGCGAAGGAGAAATTTCAGATTTTCCAGTCTCTTAGGGTCGCGACGGTTATGCCGCGCACCAATGACGAGCGTCGCTAGGTATTCATCTGTAGTACCGGCGCTTTTCTTTATCGCGTCGTGTTTGGCGCGGATAATTCGTTCAATGCGCGGAAATTCAGAGAACTGACAATCGGGAATCGAGAACTCGGCTGTAGGGTTCATGTGGGTTTCCTCAAGTTCTAGACTATTCATAATCTCGCTATAGATATAGTCACTTCCATCTTTCGTTAGGTGAATGTTATCGCAAGTGTACTTCTTGATATCAGTATCGCTCCATTCGCGTAAGTCGATGACCGAGACACCTGATGCTTTCAATTCGGAAGCGAAAATATTGGAGTAGGAATGCGTAATGGAGATGTTCTTGGGGCGACCACGTTTAAAGTCTCCCTCCCACCCTGAAACAAAGCGGTTCGCAGAAATGAATAGTAAGTTTGGAATGGACTTGAGGCTATCAATAACCTTATATGCCATTTCCAAATTGTACATATTATTAGTTTTTTCGCCTTCATATATAACACTTAACGGCGTACTAAAGTGTGCGGTCATCTCGGTTTTGCCAAAGACCTTATCAAATATTGATTTCTTATTGTTCACTATTTTGCGAGAGTAATCGCGAGTATTTGCACCTATTCCGTCTCCATTAGATGTATTCTGATTATCGTAAAGGTCATTTTCTGCGCTGCTCGCAGGGCGGGGAGACCACTCAACAATACCCGTATATAGAATTACAGCATCGTATTCCTTAAGTTTCTCCGGATTGAACTGCTCTAGAAAATCTAGGGTGGTGGTCCACTTCATGGGGCAGAGATAGAGGTCGACATCCAGCCTGCTATCTTTTGCCAAACGCTCAGCAAAGATATCATGGGTCTGGCCGGCAGGCTTATGTTGACCCCGGCTATCCGTAAATAGAAGGACCTTCTTCTTTTCCGCAAAAATTTGGGGCATTGTAGTTCTCGTAAATTAGAAAGATATTAAGTTGATAGGGCGTAGCCATTGGGATTCTGCGATTGCCATTTCCAACAGCTTTTCGTCATATCCTCCATTCCATGTGTCGCTTTCCATCCTAAAAGCCTATTAGCTTTGCTTGGATCGGAAAAACAGGCAGCGATATCCCCTGCGCGCCGCGGAACATTTTTAAAGGGTAATTCCTTGCCGCAAGCTTTCGAGAATGCTGCGAGCATTTCCAAGACCGTACTGCCTTTGCCTGTACCGATATTGAAAACATCTGTTCCGCTATGTGCCTCAGCATAGTCCAATGCCGCGACGTGAGCCGCTGCCAAATCTACGACATGGATGTAATCACGCTCTCCCGTACCATCCCTAGTTTTGTAGTCAGTCCCAAATACTTCCAGATGAGAGCGGCGGCCTACTGCAACTTGTGATATGTAAGGCATAAGATTATTTGGGATATCTTTCGGGTCCTCCCCTATTCTTCCACTTTCATGGCTACCGACTGGATTAAAGTATCGCAGAAGAACGCCTGAAGTCCCGGCATTAGAACGCGTCCAGTCTGATATAATTTGTTCTGCCATGAGCTTCGTACGACCGTATACGTTGCTTGCCTTTAGCGGATGGTCTTCGTCAATTGGCAGGTAGTCGGGCTCGCCATATACAGTAGCGGAGGATGAGAATATTATCCGTGAGCAATTCGTCTGGGTCATTACGTCCAGAAGTACGAGCGTGCCGTTGATATTCGTATCGTAGTACATCAGCGGATGCTCTTCAGCTTCTCCGACTGCCTTGAGCCCCGCGAAATGGATTACTGCCTCTGGACGGAAGTCCTCAAAAGCCGTCAAGAGCACATTGCGGTCCCGGATATCCACCTGGATCACTTTGAAGTCTCGGTTTGAAAGGCTCCTTACACGCTTCAGAGCCTCGGGGGAGCTGTTAGAGAAGTTGTCTACAACACATATTTCATGATCTTGGGCAAGAAGCTCCAATATCGTATGCGTCCCAATATACCCTGCGCCGCCTGTCAGTAGAACCCGCATAAGCTTCCTTTCGTCACTCATTCACTACTTAAAAAATCCGGCTAACCGCTCAATTGCCGTATGACTGGCACGAATGACACCATCAATCGTGTTGGACCCATTGTGCGATCCGAAAATACAGCGTTCCATGTCGTGCAGGGGGTTGTTCATTGGCAGCGGCTCTTCCTCAAAGACATCTAACGCCGCAGAATGCACCTGCCCCGATTGCAGTGCAGCAATGAGGGCAGCTTCGTCAATGAGCGGTCCGCGGGCAACGTTCACCACACGTAGTCCGGACTTGCATCGGGTCAGAACCTCGGCGTCAAGCATGTGAAAATTGTGCTTATTCAACGCGCAGGTGAATACAAGGAAGTCGAGCGTTTCGACTGCCTCGGGCCATACGGCACGTTCTAAACCTTCAAAACCCGCATCGCCTTCAACACCGGGATCATAGGCCACAACGTCCATACCAAGAGCGCGCATGCGGCTCACGGTATGGCGGCCTATATCGCCCAGACCGATGACACCCACGCGTTTTCCCAAAAGGCTGATCCCCGCTGGCTTGGGCCAACTGCCCGCACGCACGCCTCGGTCGATCAAAAACAATTCCCGTGCCAGTCCGATGACAAAGCCTGTCGCTACATCCGCGACTTCTGCGCCGAACATCATTGGCGTGTTGATGATCGGGATGCCCAAATCCTCACAAGCTGCAAAATCTACATTATCAATGCCGATGCCCCATTTCACGGCTGCGGAGAGACGTCCCTTTTGTGCGGCTTCAAACACCCGGCGTGTGGCCGGATCGTCCCCAATGATCCAACCGTCATAGTCCGGCAGCAGCGCGCAAAGCTTATCCTGGCTCAGGGTCTGAGTGACTTCGGCCCGATGAAGTTTCAATCCCCGCTCGGCCGCGTAATTGGTGAAACGGTCGAACTGTCCCAGCATAGGAGGGCACGTAACAAGGATATCTTTCATGATGCGGCGGCTTTCTGTGTGGTTTGCAAAGACGCGACCGCTTCGGCCAGCGCCCAATCTTCGGGAGTGTCGATGTCGACGGCTTCCATCTGGTCCATCACATGCAGGATCGGTTGTTTGCCAATCCGCGCGCCGGTCTTGGCAAAGCTTTCGCGGGAGAAGATGAAGAGATTGGAGTTCTCCTCATACCACGGTTCAAGATCTTGGGTCTGGATCAGATTGCCAGGATCGTGGTTCACCGGGCTGCCATCCGCGCGGTAAAAGCGGGTCTGGATCTTATTTACGGTAAAGAGTGAATCCGCCCGGCCCTCAGCCACACCCGTTTTATAAGCTGCAAGCGCTGCTTGAATGGTAGCAGGGGTCAGCATTGGATTGGTGGTATGGGTCATCATATAGGTGTCTGCCGCGACCGCGGCGATGTCATCAGCCAGTATCAGGTTCATCGACACTGTATCCCCGCAAAGCTCGGGCTTGCGGTCACGAATGCGCACACGTTTCCCATCGGTGAGCCCGTTTTCGGCCAGAATACCGCGGGCATCGGTGTTGATGACCACTTCGTCAATTGCTTCGATCGACAACAGAGAATCCAAGATCCAGCGAAACAAGGGTTTGCCGTGAAGCAGACGGAAATTCTTGCCTTTAACCCTTTGACTGTTGGCCTTCATGGGGAGAAGTACGACGCACCGGCTTGAGCCACTCATCTTGATCTGCCTTCTTGGAAACTTGTGGGTAGAAAAAACGTTCTTTAGCGCTTTGCGAAAGAACCTTGTGTTGGTGGTTGCCCTTATAGGAGCCAATGAACTGGTTCCAGCGATAGCGCGCCATATCCATCAATGTGGTCGAGGTAATCTTGTTGCGCCGTGCCGCGCGCCAATCCCCCCAGATGCTGGCCGTTGTAAAACGGCCCACATCGAACCAAGACAGATGTACCTCTGGCATGATCTGGCGCAGAGCCATCGCTTCGCGTTCAAAACGGCGGCGCACCTGACGCCAGCTTTCCTGATGGTGGTGGAACACAGGCGCGTTCGCGACATAGCCAATCTTGTAATCGGCCTGAACCATGCGCTTGGCCAGTTCCATGTCCTCTAACCCCGTCAGCTCCTCATCAAAGCCGAACCGCTTCCAAGCTGTACGGGTTATCGCGGAATTCGCATTGTTACAAAAGAACCCTTCCTGAGGCACCTGCGAGGTGTCGGGGAAGTATTTGGCAAAGATGCGGCGTTCGCTGTAGTTGCTGGTATCGTCGCCAATTTGCCGGCCATACGTATAGTCCGCAGTGCCGTCGATCAGCGGTTGGCAAAGCCTTTGCAGCCAATGCGCATCCACCGGCACACAGTGGCCAGAGATGAACACCAGAAAATCTCCGGTGGCGAAATCACATCCCCGGTTGAGGGAACGCCCGAAGGAAAATTCGGCTTTTGAGATGTTGGTGATCCGGGCGCCATGGGCCTCGGCAATGGTCACTGTGCCATCGGTGGATCCGGAATCGATTAAAACGGTCTCGACTTCGATCCCTTCCGCTTTTTGGCCCGCGATCACCTGCATCAGATCATCAAGATGCTGGGCTTCATTCAATGTTCTGATGACAATGCTTGCTCGCATTCGATACCTCATTAACGCTACCGGAAGATTAGCCCATTACCGAAACTCCCCTACCCCCTTGATGCAATCAAAGAGAACCGCTTGGCAGCTCATCTTCGAGCCTCTTAACCTAAGTCGGTTGTTTCTGTCCAGCATGACCCCCGAGCAGGTTGTATCTTGGGGGAAACCTTGCCATTGAAACTGAAATTCTTGGCGGTATGGCTAAAACCTTAACAGAAGTGGAGCGTTCTATTGCTATTGCCCCCTATTTTCCCCGACCTTGAGAACCGTTCTGTTTTCATTACCGGAGGCGGAAGTGGCATCGGCGCCACCCTGACCCGCGCGTTTTTACAGCAAGGGGCGGAGGTCACATTTGTGCAACGGTCGGATGCCACGGATTTCCAAAATGCCGTCGCTAAGGAGACCGGCAACCGCCCTACCTTTTTGCAATGTGACATCTCAGATTCCGCCGCGCTGAAGGCAGCGATCAAAAAGACCTCGGACACCCAAGGGCCGGTTCACGTCTTGGTCAACAATGCCGCCAATGATCAGCGGCATGAAACGCTCACCACAGATGATGCCGACTGGGACCGGCTAATGGCGGTAAACCTCAAAGCCTATTTTATGGCAGCTCAGGCCGCCATTCCGGATATGCAGGCGAGGGGGGGCGGGTCGATTATTAACTTTTCCTCCATTAGCTACATGATGGGCAATGCCGGCTATCCGCTTTATGTTACCGCAAATGCCGGGATCAACGGCATGACCCGTGCGCTGGCCCGCGAGTTTGGTGCTGATAAAATCAGAGTGAACGCTTTGGCGCCCGGATGGGTCATGACCCAAAAGCAGCTCGACATGTGGGTGACACCTGAGGCACTGCAGGGCCAGCTTGACCGCCAATGTTTGAAAGAGACACTGGCGCCTGAGGATATTTCCGGCGGTGTGCTGTTTCTCGCTTCCGATGCAAGCCGGATGATGACGGGTCAAACCATGGTCATCGACGGCGGCGTGGTGGTCACCGGATGATCTAAAGGCTAGCATCCTGAAAAAATGTCGGTCACCCTATAACGAAATAACTACAATTCAACCAAAGGCTACAAAGTGATTCATCCTTGCATCGCCGCTGCAACAAGCACCCTCGAACGCCTGGGTCACATGCAAGCAACAGGCCCTGTCGCGCCGGGGGAGCATCTGCTGCCAGGGGTCTATTTCAGCGCCGATCTTTCGCAAAGCGACGTTAAAATCACTTTGCAGGACGCCGAAGGCAGCCTTTTGCAGGCAACAACCGACGTTACAGGCACGCCGCAGTGGCTGTCGCTCAATATTGAGCTGGGGGAGGGCAGCTTTGCCGTCGAGGAAACCCTGGGACTGCTAGCCGAGACCCAAGCAGAAGACCCCTTTACCGTCTGGCCTTTCATTCGCAGCTTCCGCGCGGGTATCGAATATGACACCCCCTTCAGCGAAGCCCTGAGCTTTGAGACAGCGCCGACCGTGAGCACGCTTTTGCATCAAGTCGCTCTCGGCGATCCTCTGGCTGAGGGCGCAGGCTATCACACATTGGTCTTGCCTTTGTCTGTGCGGAGCAGCTCATTCACGCTGCGCGACATGCGGGTTCTACATAGCCAAACCCTCGAAGCGGTGTAACGAGAGTCGGCGCAGGCTTAGTGCGGGCGCACTTTTCCTCGCCTGCGAACCGCGCGCAACGGCTTGGTAACCTGCCAAGAGCGCGACCCGTAAACGCCTGACAACTCATCCCGGGCGGCTGAAAGTTCTCGGTTCAGCGCATCACCACGGGCATAGGCGGCTTGAAGCTTTCTTTGATCCTCCAGCATGACCCGCGCCAAGATCGTCTCACGATGAGCGCGTTTGGTATCACTTTGCTTGAGCCGATGCTCCAGAGCGTCGGATTTCGCTTTGAGCGCATGCCGGTCCATCGCAGCTTGACGTAGAGCTTCACATTCCTCTTCAAGCTCCGACAGTCTGGTCCCCGAATTCTTTGCCGCGTTCAGATGCAAAGCGACATTCTCGCGCAAAAGCTCCAACTCTTCCTTTGCCGCCTTCAAATAAGAGCTCACGGCACCACCACTTGCAGTGTCAGCCTCCACCCTAAGCGACAGGTTCTCGCGCAAAAGCTCGGCTTCTTCGCTCGCCGAGGCAATCTGTTCTTTATAGCTTTCCAACTCAGCTTGCCCGTCTTTCAACGCTTGCAGGTCACTTAGGGCCTCTTCGAGGTGGGTTGCGTTAGGCAGATTTTCATGGGGGCCGCGACGCAGGGCTGCAATCTCTTGCAACAAGCGGGTAGCCGCCTCATCCTGGCGCAAAAGCGTTTCTGCCAGAATAAGATAGTTTGGGTCGGGCAATACGGGCCCCGCGGAAGGCTGCGCATTGCTGTGCATTTCAAAATCAAGTTCTGTCAGCAACTCGGAATCGTTTGACAGCAAGGCTCTTGCGTCAACCAGCACAAGCTGGCGCCGGCGGCGGCGTGCTGCCCCCAAAAGCGCTTCTGCTTCTGCTGTCCATTCTGCCAGCGCCTCAGCACAGGCAAGACCCGCATCCAAACGCCGCGCGAGGGCCTCGACAGGCTGCACAAGGACCACAAGCACCTGCAGAGTTCTATCCTCTGCCACCTCAGACAGCGCCTCATGGACATGTAGAGCCTGCCAGAACAAAGACTTCATGTGGCCCTCGATCACGGGGGCAAATATTTCTTCCGCCTCAATAACGACGGGAAGATCTTTTTTGTCAGTCTTGGTTTTAGACACGGGAACCTCTGGCTTTGCTTTCGGCATATTGCGTTCTCCTGCGCGAAGGTTCCAGCAGGAATATCCAACACGCTTGCATCCTGTGGGTTCTCAAAGCTCTTGCCCCAAGGGCGCGCGCCGAAAGCTCTCCAAAGCGCCGCCCACCGTGCAATTAACGATCTCCGCCCCGGCGGCCTCAAAAACAGACTTCGCCAATTCATAAGTGCGAGCCATGTGATCCGTATCTGCAGCTTGCCAGAGCTTTCCTCTGAAATATCCGGGGTCAAAATGGTTCTCATCGTCTTCAGCTTGGCGAAGCAACGTGCCTTCGCGTACGGCGTTAGGTTGGCGGTAACTGTTATCAACGCCAATCAACAGCACTTTGCGGTAGCCCACCGCCAGCAGAACCTGTAGCCAGAAAAAGCTAACCGTGGCATGCCATGCGATATGCGTTTGGGGCGTTTCAGAGAAAAATAACGGGCCGCCAAGGGCGTTGAGCCAGATGGTATTCTCATCATCCCTTAGAACATGGGAAAGCCCTACAGGCAGTACGCGCCAATAGGGCAGGTCGAAAAACACTTCCGGGGCTTGTTCTGCCACGAAGTAATTGCTGACCGCCACGCCCCGCGCCACGGCAGAAAGGGTCGGATGGTTGACTGCATAATTCGAGATATAAACATCATGCCCGTGAAGCAGGCTCAGATCGGTTTGCTTTAGCGAGGGGCCATTACCCACCAGAACGGCGACATCTCTTTGCCGAGTTGCAGCAAAACGCTCCAGCCGCGTCCGCCCCCGCTCTAGTAGCGCGTTCACCCAACCAATATCAAAGCCCCAATGCTGCTCATTAACTGAATAGGGATAGGGTCGGTCAGCGCGCGCAAGATACCCGGCCGGATCGGGGAGCATCTCTTGCTCCAACGCCTGCGCCCGTTCGGCAGGTAATACATGCACCGGGGCGGGACAGATACCATTCAGGCTCAGCCACGCCTTAAGATTGGCAGCCTCTTGATCACCTGACCGGGAAGCCATGCAGATCTTCTCATGCGTTGCATTAGACCCATTGAACATCCGTGCGACGCTGCGGGCATGGTCTTGCGCATCAGCAACAACCGTAGCCGCAGGCAGCGTGGCAAAAAGCATGTCCAAAGGGACAAACCCCCGCTCTGCACGCTTAGCAGAACAGGCATCAATAAAGGAAGCAGGCAAAGGAAAAGACAAGAGCGTGCGCAATACTGCAATATCGGAATGGGTTTCATCAAACGGCGATCCGGCTTGCGGGGCCATAGCAAAAGCCTAGCCGAAGCGGAGGCCGATGAAAACGCCTATCCTAACTGCACTGGCGGTTCAGCCTGCCCTTGATGGGAAACAGTGCAGCAAAAAACCCGCCCATCTTGGGCCGTCGGGACAGTAATACCCTCTGTGGCGGTAGTCGCGAAAAGCTCTGTCATCTGTGCACCCCCAAAAGCCGGGCAACTGGCATGTGGGGCGGGCAGGCTGACCTGTGACAGATAGCGCCCATCATGCGCATAACGTGCCACGCGCCCAGCGCCCCATTGCGCATTCCAGAGACACCCCTCCCGATCCACCACGGCTCCATCGGGGAAAAGCCCCTCGGCACTTAAATCTAAGAAAAGACGAGCGGCCCCTATGGGGAAGCCACGATCATCAAGCGGCTGCGCCATTATCTTCTGGCGGGGGGTATCTGTGAA
The DNA here is from genome assembly GCF_003611275.1 of Sulfitobacter sp. D7. Lineage (NCBI taxonomy): Bacteria > Pseudomonadati > Pseudomonadota > Alphaproteobacteria > Rhodobacterales > Roseobacteraceae > Sulfitobacter > Sulfitobacter sp. D7. The sequence continues at coordinate 41,707 of NZ_CP020698.1, read as the reverse complement.
ATAGGCCGTATGTCGATCTGGAGAAAAGCAGATCGCATTGGGAATGGTAAGACCATCGAAAAGCACCGTAAGCGCGCCTTCGAAATAACGGTAAATCTTGCCTGCCCCCGTCTCGGCGGATTTTCCCATTGTTCCGATCCAAAATCCCCCCCAAGGGTCCGCACGTCCATCGTTGGACCGGGTCACTGGGTTTTCAGCCTCCAACGACGTGATCAAATGAGTTTCCCGCGAGGAAAGTGAAAATGTCCTCAGCCCCGTTTCGGAAGCGATTAACAAAGTCTCTTCATCGACCCACCCGGCGGCGGACACATGTTCTTTGAACTGCCAAGAGGATGTCTCTTCGCCCCTTCGAGACATCATGCGTTTGTTGATAATATCGAACCAAAACAGCTCTTGGCGCAGGGGATGCCACAAGGGCCCCTCTCCCAAGACGGATTGGCGCGCATCAAAACATTCGGCGTTTATCGTATCTGTCATAATTCTAGGCCTGTAATAGGTCTTACGGTTTTGCCAAAATGGTCGCACTCATCTTGAGATCAGCAACATCACACGCAGTCTGAGTGCAGTCTAAGACGCTCTAAAATGGCCGCCCTCAAACGGCATCTCTGCGCAAAGCGCCGCTTGTGCCTCATCCAGATTAGGCACCGCATCCATAATCCGCCGGGTTTTTTGGCCCTTATTGGTCAAAGCATCCACGATCATCGCATAGGACTTAGGATGCGCCTTTGGATCAATTTCCAAAAACCGCAGGATTGCATAAACCCGGCTTATGCCTGCTTCGGGATCCGGACCAGCATAGACATCCTCGAAAAAGACCACATGCGGATCGACCCCAAGGGCGTCAAATTGTGCCGTCAGACGCGCCCGCGCAGAAGCGCAAAAACGCATGTGTTGAACCGCCTGAGGTACCGGGATCGGTGCCAAAACCTCCTCACCGCGCGCGATACGGTCATAAGCCGCCTCGGCCTCATCCGGACCCCAGACGCCGGTAATCTTGGCCAGTTCCAGCGATAGGATACGGTCAACCTCGGCGCGGCGGTCCAGCACCATATGGCGGTAACCCAGACCTGTGGCCACCTCGAGCAGGATCTCATTGAAAGGCGCAGGGTGCAGTTCATAGCAATGTTTGATTAGCGGACGCCGGGCCAGCACTTCGGTCAGTTCCGCGTGCAAACGCTCTGGGTCAGGGTCCTGCGCCCAAGCCGTGGCAATCGCGCCGAACAAACGGTCAGGGTTGAAAGGCTCATGAGCGACGCCGGGATGTTCTGACAGGGTGGCCAAAAGAGCGGCAAGGGTGGTGCCCCCAGTGCGGCGCATGGTCCAGATAATATAAGGGTAACTCACGTCTGGATCCTTTTGGTCGCCACTTCTGAACCCGAATGCTGGTATCATCGCCGCTTTTGTAGAGCAAGCAGGGCTGCGGGGCTTGTCCTTACTCTTGGGGTAGAGGAAAAGTTGACCATGAGCATGAAACACCCCTCCGCCCTGTCCGCAGCCCCTGAAATCTCGGTGATCGTGCCGATTTACAATGTGGCGGATCATGTCGGCTCCTGTATCGCCAGCCTGTTGGGCCAGACCTTCACAGATTTCGAAGTGCTGATGATCGATGACGGTGCCACCGATGACAGTGCCGCACGGGCGCAGGCCGTTGCGGGGAACGACCCGCGCTTTCATTTGATCTCACAGGAAAACGGCGGTCTTTCGGCGGCACGCAACACCGGACTTGAAGCCGCGCGCGGTGCCTATATCGCCTTTGTCGACAGCGATGATCGGGTGATGCCTGATTACCTCATGCAGCTTTGGCAGGCCTTGCAAGACAGCGGCGCCGATTGGGTCGCTTGTGGTCTGCAGGAATGTTTTGTCGATGGCAGCGGGCTGACCCACTCGGCGATCCATGGGGCCAAGGATTTAACCATGCATCCGGTGACACGGCGCTACCGGCTGGAGACTTGGAATGATGTGATCGTGCACTTCCCATCGGCTTGGAACAAGCTCTACCGCCGCTCCCTGATTGAGGGGCTGCGTTTTGATGTAGGCACTTGGTTTGAGGATCACACGTTCTTTTACCGCGCGGCATCACGCAGCGACCACCTGCTGCATCTGCCCCAAGCCCTCTACCTACAGACCCGGGGCCGCGTTGGTCAAATCACTGCCAGTGATGATGACCGTATCTTTGACCAATTCCCAGTGCTGCATGAGATGCGCGCCCTGATGCAAGACAGCGAAAAACCCGGTGCAGAGACTGCTTTTGCAGCCATCGCCTCGCGGTTGTTGTTTGAACGCAGCACGGCGCTGCATGACCCCGCCCGCCGCGCGCGTTTCACCGATGCCGCCGCTCTGTTTATGCAAGAGGAGGGGCTGACCTATACCCCTGATTGGGACGAAGACATCAGCCGCGCTTGGGGGCTGGAGATGGCCGGGCAACTGCCCCTTAGCGTGATCCTTACATGGGATGGCACTAAAGCAGAGGCACTGCTCGAAAGCCTAAGCAGCCTTGCCGCTCAACATGGCCCGGGGCATGAAGTGCTGCTGGTTTGTGAGGGAGACAAAGCCGCCAAAGCAGCGCAGGAAATCGCCGCACCCCATGTCCAAGTCCTGACCCAAAAAGGGCACGGCGCGGGCCACGCGCGAGCCTGCGGCGTGGCTGCGGCCCAAGGGCGCTATCTGACTTTTCTAGACGCTGGGGATACATTACACCCCGGCGCGCTGCTCGCTTGGACCGAAGCGATGTTGCGCAGCGATGCCGTCCTTGGCGTGTCGCCTGTTGGGCAAGCTGGTGCCGGAGTCGAGGCACCTGTCTATCACCCCGCCTTCGCCGATCCCCGCTTGCTGCCCGGCGGGATCGATCTCATGGTTTCCGACATCCCGCTCAGCCCAGTGCAGGCACTTGGGCTGGAACTTGATCTTGCAGGAAAAATTTTTGACCGGGCAGCGCTGCAAAATGCTGAACTGACAGGGAAGCGCCCTTTGGCCTCTGGTCCTGCGGTCTCTCTTGCTGCGGCGCTGACCTCTAAAGGGGTCGCGCATACGCCTTGGGCCGGCATCACCCGCGCCCTGCCCAAACACGCTCCGTTTTCTACTGTTTGGCGCGGGCATGATGCGCTTTGCCGGGGCCTGCCACGGGCGCTGGCACAACAGCTTCCGAAAGGCTGGCAGCGCAGGCTCTATGCCCGTGCCCTCTGGCGGCAACTCAACCCCACTTCGCCCCTCGCCCCTCGGCCACGTTTGATAAAACAAGCCCCACAATTGTTGCGTGCGGCCGCGGCCGCGGCCCTGCGCGGGCTCAGCCATGGCGGCAGCGGCCCGGCAGGGTTCGATCCGATGATCGGCCCACGGTTTTTGGCGCTGCTTGATCCAATGCGCGCCGCCCGCGCGATCTGGCGCCGCGCCCGCGGTCGCCCCGCTTTCGCCGGAGACACACCGCCTGCCCTGCCCGTTTTGCCCCGGTCCGCTGCGCGCAGCACCTTGCCTGAAAGCCACCCGGCGCTGATGCTCTTTCCGCTTCAAAAGGCCGGGCTCTTTCGCTTTCAGCTGGATTTTCATGAAAGCCCCTATGGCAACATCACTTTTTTCGGGCCGGACCGTACCCATGTGCCCTTTCATCTGTCGCTGCGCTTCGAAGAAGGGCTGGCGGTTTGCAACGACAGCCGCGCCGATGGGAACTGGCGTGCTGAACGCCAACGCGTGCATCCCCTGCCCCGTCAAGGAGCCGTGCTGACCATCGAATTCATCCCGCCGCGGGTGCGTGTCTTACTGGGTGCCGAAGTACTGTTTGATATAGGCGCACGCAATTTCCTCCACCGCCAAGGGCTACGCGGCGTGGAGAGCATCGCCTATCTACATGTAGAAGGTGCAGTCCAGCCGCTTGACCTGATGCCCCAAGCACCAGAAGGCGGGCTGATACTGGACCCCCGGCTGGTGTTGCGCGCAGTCGGAAAGGTTACAGACCACCATCTGCACGCCACACCAGAGACGGTGACAGCGCCAGCACTGACCCCCGCGGCAGCTGTGAACGGCCAAGCAGCGCTACAGGCATTGTTGCCGGGTCGGATCTGGCGCGACCTCCCCCCAGAGGCCACAATTGTCCTGCAATTGAATGACCCCGAGGGGGTCCTGTGCAGCGCTGCGTTGCACCTGACCCGCGCGGATATGGCAAACCGCATTGAGACCCTTTTGGCTCAAGATCCTTCTGTCGCGGACAGCACGCTGGTGCTTACCTTGATCGAACATATCCGCCACGGCGCTCTGATGCCCCTTCTTTCCCTACAAGCGCAGAGCGATGCTCGGGCGCTGGCGCGGCAATTTGATCTGTCAGATTTCCTTGAGCCACCCGATAGCCCTACCACCAATGCCCAAGTCGCCCCGCCTGTCAAACTCCTCCCGGATCAGACCGCCTCTCTCATCCAAACCGCAGTGGCCCGCTTTGCTCTGAGCCAGCGGCAAACACCGCCCGCAGATCCGCTGCGCGTGGTGGCCGATATCGCCCTGCCACCCACCGCGCGTCAGGGGTTCTTTCTGGCGCTCAGTGAGCCCTTCTGTCGCGCAGGCCAAGATTTCCATGCCCTATCGCAGATGGCACGAGCCGAGAAACTTCCCCCTTTCACCCCTAGCCAAGACCGCTGGTCCAATTCAGCCATGGCTCCCTATCTTATGGCCGAGGGGCGCATTGCAGAATTGCGCTCGCTGTTAAGGGCACTGGCGGAGCCTGGTGCGGGCTGGGTCGTAACCCCCGCGCTGGCCTGGGTCGGGCGCGAGACCATGAACGCGGTAGGGCTGCCCAATGAAGATCGCGAAGCAATCCTAGATGCCGTGATGCAATTTGTTTCCCACCGCAGTGCCAATTACTGGGAGCGTACCCATTGTGCTGAGCTAACCCGCATGGCGACGCAACTGCTGTGCAACCGCGAGGCACTTTCGAATTCCTTCTACCGCAAGGCCATAGCTTTCTGCCTTTCTGCCTACGCACTATCACGGCAGTTCTGGCAGATGCTGGAGGCAGAATGCGATTCGGCGCAGCCCCTGCCGCCCGAAATCATACAGGCCCGCGCGGCCTTTGCTGACTTGCAGGCCAGTCAGCCCGCCCAAACCCCCGCAGATCGTCAGCGTATCGATGCGGCGCTACGCCAACTTGAGGCGCTCGGTGCCCAAGATGTGCTCCGTGTACGGCGTGAACTGCTTGGTCCAGCAGGCCTGCCCCAAGCAGTCGACGCCCCACTTGAAATAGAAGCACTGATGCACCTGCCGATCCCGGCCACACAATCCAGCGGCCGCGCCGCTTTGCGCCATATGGCGGCCCCCTGTAGCAGCCCTGTGAGCGACGAAGTCGGCACTTTGGTCGCGCAAACAGTGGCCGATCTCTATCCTGACCTGCCCCGCGCATCCCAGCCCGACCTTCAGGTCGCCCTTGCGCAGCAGATCGCCAGCTTTACAGCTGACCCCACAGCACCCCCCGCCGATTTTCCAGCTCTGCTGACGCGTCTGGACCGGCTTGCCGACCCTTCTGCGCGTTTTCTGGGCCTCGGTCTGGGCCTCACCCTCGTGACCATCTGGGGGCAAGCCCAGCCCGAGTTGGCGCAGCGCCTCGCCATTTGGGCTGCGGCCCGTATCAAAGGGCTTGGCCCGGATCACAGTACCGCCTTTGATCAAGCCACCGCCCCGCGCATGGCGTGGATAAAGCTGCAGGCCAGCGGCCTGCCACAAGCCGAAATACTTCAAGGTTTTTTTGAGAATAGCCCCCTACCCAAACTGCCGGTAGAGACTGTTTTGAAAGCCGAAAACCCGCTCTACGATACGATCGTCACGGTATTTTCCTGCGCGCCCTATCTTGAAACGCGTATCCCCGCCCTGCGCGACGGCTGGCTGGGACTGCTGAAAGATCTCGGCATTCCTTATGTTATCATCGTGGGCAATGGCGACGGGCGACTAGAGGGCGACGTGCTGCATCTTGACGCGCCCGATGACTATGAAGGACTGCCACACAAGACCCTCGCGACCATCGCGTGGGTGCGTGATCACAGTGATTTCGCGCATATGTATAAGATCGACGACGATTGCTTCGTCAATGCGCCACTGTTGTTCAACAGCCTGAACTACCGCGCCAGTGACTACTATGGCCGCAAGTTGCGCCGCGGGTTGGCCCAGACTGACAGGGTCTGGCATCAACAGAAATCCGCCGCTGATCGTGGCAAGTTCGACCTCGATAAATCGCCCGAACCCTCAAGTTATGCCGATGGTGGCTCGGGCTATGCCCTCTCGCGCCACGCCATAGACGCGGCCCTTGACGCCGCCCAAAGCCCCGAAGGCCAGCGCCTGATCGAAACCTCCTTTATGGAAGACAAACTGTTGGGCGATTTGCTGTCGCTACGGGGCATCCATGTGGATGATACCGACTACCGCACCACGATCCGCCGCCGCAGCTTTGGCGCGGCCACCCCGGTAGCCTTTTGGCAAAACAGCTTTATGCCCAGCAAAAGCGCCCCGGTGATGCAGGCCCATATGGATACCCACGAGGGCCAGCATGAAGCCTTGGCAAGGCTTGACCGCCATGGTCTTTGGCCGCGCAAAATATGGCCAAGCTATCAGCATGTCACCCTAGGCTATCAAAGCAACGCGCTGGAACTGATCACCTCTGAGGCCTCCGTCGCAGCGGCAGCAAAGGCTGAGGTCGCCGTGGTGGCCTGTATGCGCAATGAGATGTTCATGCTGCCGCATTTTCTGGCTCATTACCGCAAACTTGGGGTCACAGCCTTTTTAATCGTCGATAATGTCTCCGACGATGGCACCCGTGAATATCTGGCCGAGCAACCGGATGTGGCCCTCTTCTCGGTCGATACGGATTACAAGCTGTCACGCTATGGCGTTGCGTGGCAACAGGCGATGATGGCCGCGGTGCGCCCGGGGAAATGGTCGCTGGTGGCCGATGCTGATGAGCTGCTGGTCTGGCAAGACGACCAACGCGAGAGCCTGCCTGAGCTTTTGGCCTCGGATGCCTTCGAAGACGTAGATGCCGCGCGGCTCTTCATGCTGGATATGTATCCCGAAGGGCAGTTGGAGACGGCGAATTTTGCAAGCGGTGATCCTTTTGCCGAGGCCGGCTTTTGCGACCGCACGCCTTTCCTCAGCACATGGCACGGGTGCGGGCCATTCTCTAACATGCCCACCTGGACCAGCGCACTGCGCCACCGTTTGATCCAAGGCGCGCGGCCCGATCTGTTTGTCGCGCAAAAGATCGCCCTGCTGCGCTATCGACCGTGGATGCGGCTCTCGGCTGGGCTGCATTTCGTTGGCGATGTGACACTGTCAAAGCGCGAATTGATCTTTGGGCATTTCAAATACAATGCTGATTTTCGCCGCAAAGCGCGCGCCGAAGTCACCCGGCGCCAACATTTCAATGATGCCGAGGAATACCGTAAATACCTCGCACTGACCTCCGAAGGCCGTGACCGTATCTTTGACCCCGATCTTTCAGTGGCCTGGCGCGACAGCCCCTTTGTCCAGTCCGTGCTACGGAGCGACAACAGAGCCTAAAGCGGGCGATAATGGCCCATCAGATCTTCCATATGCTGGGCCATACCGACCGGGGCCATTGCCCCCTGCCAATAGGTATCCATATCGATTTCGCCCGCCAAAAGTGCTGCAACCCGCGCATGGAAATCGGCAATGTCGCCAGCGCGGAACACCATCTCAGGGCAGCGGCCCAATTCCTGTGCCCCGCCCATGTCAGCGGTAAGCAAGGGAATGTGGCGCGCGTGCATTTCAATCGCCACCTGTGGCAGGTTATCATGCCACAACACCGGCACCAGCCCGACATCAACAGGGCCAAGCAGCCGGTCAAGATCATCATGCGCATAGCCATCGGCATAGGTCAGCGCCGCCAAACGCGGGGCAAGGTCTTTGAGCCGCGCCATGACCGCCCGGTCCCCGCGCCGTGCTGCCACCTCCAGCCGCAGACGCGCGGCCATCGCGGCGGGCATTTCCTCTAGTGCTTTCAGCAAGAAATAGAACCCTTTGTCGCGCCGCATATAGCCCAGATAGGCCAGCGTCAGCGTGCCGTCACTCCGCGCAGGAAAATCCCGGGGCGTGGTCCGCTCAAAGGCCGCTGCCTCACGGGTGCCAATATAGGAGGTATGGGTGATCTCTTCGCGCAACCCATGCGCCAGCGCTAGCCGCCGCACCGCGTCGGAGACACACAGAACCGTATCGCAATGGGCATTGATCAGCGCCACCATCTCGCGCCGTCGCGCAACATAGGCGCTGCTATCAACAGGGGCGATCCGCTGCAACTCCCCCGGTGGCGCCCGGCGCCTTGGCCGGGCTTTCTTGACCCGCCGCCATGCCCGTGCTCCGCGCCCTCCGAGCCGCATCGACCAACGATAGGCCTTGTCATAGGACCAACTGCCGGGGCGCAGCCCGAGGTTTTTGAGTGTTTGCGACACCCCGCCGGAGAGCCGCATATGCCGCGCGTCATGCACATGCGGCAGGCAGTTCACACAGGCCCGTCCCGCGTCGAAATCATCGCAGGTCTCACGCTCTTGATGCCAAAGGTTCACCTGCGGGCAAAAGGGATAGTAGTTGTGAAGCGACAGCACGACGCGGGTCTGCGGCCACCGCTCTTTCATCTTTAGAACCGCTGCGGGCAGCCCTTCAAGATTGTTGAAATGCACCACGTCATAGGGACCCGTCTTTTCGATAAAATCGAAAAACACCGCCTCGGTCACCGGATCAGTGATCTGCGCCGCACTGCCAAAGCCGTGATGCGCGGGCGCCAGAACTGCGGAATTAATGATCTCAAAGCGCCGTGCGCGGTCGGTATCGGGGCCAAAACGCTGCTGCTCCCAGCGGGGCGGCCCGCTGCGCAGATCATGCGCCACTCCAGCAGAGAGGAAATATGCCTTCACCTCCGGTTGATCATCCAGCGCCGCCATCAGGTTGCGCTGATAGACGGTCACCCCGCCCCCGCGGCGTTCGTCATCAAGGTAATCAACCCAGTTGTAATAAAGTATACGCAATGGGGCGGTCACAATTCGTCGTCTAACCAGCCGCCATAGCCGATCTTTTTAAAATAATAGCGGATTGGGCCCGGCTCTGCGAAACGGTCGGCAATGGTATTGGGGTTTTGCTTGACCAAGGGGCTCTCCATGGCCGGGTCCACTTCCACGCCCAGTTGGGCGCAGATCTTTTCTTTGAAGCCGGGCCGGAACATCTCGCGATATTCAACCGTGAAACGCGGGTTGGGCCGCGCCGCCAGCCAGCCGCGAAACAGATGATCAAATGTCGCATATTCATGCCAACGGTGGCTGATTTGCCGTGGGTTGGCTTCGATCTTCAGGTTTGGATCATGCTTTTTGCGTGCCTGCTTTCCAGTTTCCGCCCACTTTTGGTCACGCGCTGCTCGCATCAAAGATGACACCTGCGCCAGCCGGTTTTCCCGCCAGACATAGATCAAGGTAACATCAGGCATCTGTTCAAGCTGCTGAAGCACCCGTACATTATGTCCGATCATGAACTTGAACCCGGCATGGGTCACGCCCACGGCCTGAGGTTGGGCAAAGAACTGCTCCATATGCCCCACAGGATCGCTGTCACGGCCAACCACGGCTTCATGGCTGCTGTCATGGTCATCCTGAATGACGGCGTAGGGGTTATAATGCTCGCCTTCGCAAGAAATACGGGCATGGGCATTGAGCAGAGTCATCAGATAGGTGGTGCCGCTACGGGGCAAACCGATGATGAGGAACTTATGCTGAGCCGCTTCGCCGCTAGAACTGCGCAGCGTTTCAAGCTTCCTAAGAACTGAGGCCAACAGAAGGCTCCTTATGCATCGTTACTCCTCCCTTTATCCGGGAACGATAAGGGGGTTCAACCGCCCCGTCTTGGCAAAACACTTCTGAAATTAGCTCTTCCAACGCTGCGCCACGATCTCCAGATGGGCCTCTACCGCCTCTTCGATATTGTCAAAGTAGCGCAGGCTGCCTTCGGCCAGAACGATACCGGTATCGCAAATCTCACGCACCTGCCCCATGTCATGACTGACCAGAATTGCGCTTGAGACCTTCATCCGCTCGCGAAAGACCTCTTGGCTCTTTTTGCGAAACGCCGCATCGCCAACGGCGGTGACCTCATCCACGAGATAGGTGTCGAACTGAATGCCCATAGAGGTCCCAAAGGCCAGACGCGATTTCATACCTGACGAATAGCTGCGCACTGGCATATGAAAGTGCTTACCGATCTCAGCAAAGTCCTCAACGAAATCGACAAGCGCATCGGTATCGACACCATAGATACGCGCCACGAACCGCACGTTTTGCGCGCCCGTCAGATCGGGGTGAAATGAGCCACCGAACCCCACGGGCCAAGAGATAGACCCGTTGGAGACCACCTGCCCACTGTCAGGGCGCAATGTGCCTGCAATGATCTGCAATAGGGTCGACTTCCCTGCCCCGTTGCGCCCCAAAAGCGCCAGAGAATGGCCCGTAGGCAACTCCATGTTGAGGTTGTCGATCACCACCTTGCGCATGCCACGCACCCGGTAACTTTTGGTCAGGTTCTCGAACCGGATCACGTTGCCCCCTGCCCGCTCAACTGCGGTCGCGGATCGAGTAATAGACCAGAACGATCACCGACCAGCTGAGCAATAAGAACAACCCAACCACCCCGGCAATGGTGAAACGCTGAGGGAATTCACTTGTTTGTGCGAGTGTCGGGGTCACATAGGTCGCTAAATAGCGGCTCTGACGAGCGGCTTTGGTCCGCGCCAAATCCAAGGCGGCAAGCGAGGCGCGATAGGTTCCTTCGGCGAATTCACGATCCACCATCAAGCCTTCGAACTCTGCGATCAAACTGGGATAATCTTCCCCCACAGCGCCATTTTCGGTGGTGTCACTGACAAAGGTGCGCCGTTCATCGGCGATACGGTCACGGATCACCTCGATCCGACGCCGCGCCTGGACCAACCGGGGGTCGCCGTCATTGGTGGTCTCGCGCAGCAGGTCCAGTTCAATCAGCGCTTCAGCCAGCTGTTGCTGCAAGTTGTTCATCACCCCCATGCGACCTTGGATATCGGCCTCTGGGTCGACGATCTGGGTGCGGGTGCGGAAAGCAGTCAGGGTTTCGCGCGCCGCCTTGAGCCGAAGCACAGCCTCTTCCAGGTCTTCACGGGCATAGCGCATCGCATCTTCACGCGCTTGATTGTTCAGCGCGTTGATCATCGACTGGCTCTCTTCCAAGATTGCCTGAGCGATGGCCTGCGCCATCTCTGGATCAAAGGCCAGAACCCGCACTTCGATCAATCCCGACGATTGCGAAATGCGTACGATCCGTTGCCAATACCATTCTAGATCCTCGGTGCTTGCCTCGGGCCAAAGTGCGAAAGCCGGATCTTTTTTCCACAGGGCAGAATAGTGCCCACGCAGATCAAGACGGGTATCAATTGCTTGGATAAGCGCCTGACTTTGGATGAATTCATACAGGATATCACTGTCAGCCGACGCTGTAGAGCCTGTGAGCGCCGCGAGCCCGCCAAGAAGTTCCGATGCGCCGCCGCCCTCTTCTTGGCGCACGGTGAAACCTGTAACGGAGCTATATTGGTCAACCGCCACCATCCACATATAGAGCACGACTGCCATAAGGGGCATCATTACGATCAGTAGGAAAGACCCGATCAGCCCCCAGTGGCGACGTTTCATCGCAGCGGGCGGCACCGTGGCATTGACCTTAGGTTCGGAGGCTGCAGGTTTAGCGACCTCAGACTTTTCCTGAGGTGCGGGCTTGCTGGGCTTCTGGGGCTCGGACGCGGGCTTTGCAGCACCGGGAGAGGCGTCATTCATGAAGGGTCATCCGGCCAAAGTCAGTTTGAATTCCACCTCTTACTCTTACATAATGGGATCTTGGATTACCAGCATAGGATGCGTCCGCGCCATGTCTCTCCCCGCCCAGCAACCCGGCCCCGGCAGCGGCGTGAACCGGCGCTTTGCTACGTTGCGCGCCGTGATGGCGCTGATGATCCGCGAGATGGCTACACGCTATGGCCGCTCCCCCGGCGGCTATGCTTGGGCATTGTTAGAGCCGCTCGGCGGGGTGATTATCCTGTCGGTCGGCATGGCAATCATTGTGCGCTCCCCGCCTTTGGGCAATAGTTTCGTGTTGTTCTTCGCAACCGGCTTCTTGCCATTCCAAATCTATCAGAACCTGTCTAACAACGTGGCACGCAGCATTAACTTCTCGCGTGCTTTGCTGTTCTATCCTGCTGTAACGTGGGTAGATGCAGTCATCGCGCGTTTCGTGCTGAATTCCCTTACTGATGTGCTGGCGATGTTGCTTTTGATTACCGGCATTCTAAGCGTCATCGAAGCGAGTGTTTTGATCGACATCGGCCCGATCTTACTGTCCTTAGGGCTTGCGATCTTGACTGGGTTGGGCGTGGGCATGTTGAACTGTGTGATCTTTGGTCTCTTCCCGGTCTGGATGCAGGTTTGGTCTATCGTCACCCGGCCCCTTTTTCTGATCTCGGGGGTTATTTTTCTCTATGATGACATGCCCGCCTTTGCCCAAGATATCCTTTGGTACAACCCGCTTGTGCATGTGACTGGGCTGATGCGACAAGGTTTCTACCCGACCTATCGCGGGGATTATATCAGCGCGACCTATGTGCTGACTGTCTCTTTGGTCTGTCTCTTCTTGGGGGTCGTGCTGATGGGGCGACATCATCGCGATATTCTCAACAACGGCTGACGGGCGGCGGCTGCTTCAGTTTTCGCTCGCCCAGGCTTTTACCCGCTCGTGGCTGACCTTCGTGCGCCGCAACAACCCGTCGCGCAACGCACGGCCAAACAGCCCCAGATATCGCCAGCGCGCGCCCTCGTAATGGCGCAGCTTAAGGAACCATTTCAGCGAGATCAGCGGCAGGATCGGCCAGAACAGCCAGCCCGCGGCCAGACGGTACACCATCACCAGGTTGCGCGTGTAATAATAGGGAATTGTCACGTTAACACGGGTCCGTTGGCAGCGTTGGATATTTTTCGTAGTTGCTACGCATGAGTACGACTGTCAGCTACAAGCGCCACCGTTTTCCGCCAGAGATCATCACGCACGCGGTTTGGCTTTATGTGCGTTTCAACCTCTCCCTACGCGAGGTCGAGGAAATGCTCCTGAACCGTGGCGTCGACGTTTCCTATGAGACGATCCGGCGTTGGGCGGCGAAATTTGCCCCTCAAATTGCCCGGAATTTGCGTCGACGCCAGGCCCGTCCCGGCGATATCTGGCATCTCGATGAGGTTGTGGTAACGATATCGGGGCGGAAGTTCTGGCTCTGGCGCGCGGTCGATCAGAACGGGCTTGTTCTGGAGGAAATCCTGCAATCCAGACGCGACAAGCGTGCCGCAAAGCGTCTTTTGAAGGCGCTGATCAAGCGGTTTGGCTTGCCCAAACGGATCGTCACAGACAAGCTGCGATCCTACGGAGCGGCCAAACGTGAAGTCGCATCCGGTCTCGAACATCGTTCCCACAAGGGCTTGAACAACAGGGCGGAAAACAGCCATCTACCGTTTCGAAAACGAGAGCGTTGCATGCAAGGATTTCGCTCTCCGGGCGGGTTGCAACGGTTTGTAGCCTGCCACACTGCCGTCCGAAACCGTTTCTCAGTTCCCGCCAGCCGCCGTTCCGCAAACGCAACACGCTATCATCGAATCGAAGCCTTCGACGCTTGGAAGGGCGCCGCGAGCATCTGACGCTCTAAAACAGGCCATTTCCTCGGCGCCAGCGAGTTAAGTTGACAACGCCTGCAAGACAGCTACGACTACATCGTGATCGGCTCCGGCTCGGGCGGCGCGGTCGTCGCCGGGCGGCTGGCGGCGGAAACCGACGCCAACGTGCTCGTGCTCGAAGCGGGCGGCACGGACCAGATCGACGCGGTTCTGAACCCGCTGATGTGGTCCACCAACATCATGTCCGAACGCGATTGGGGCTATATGGCCGAGCCGTCCGACAAGGTGAACGGTCGCTCGCTGATCCTACCGATGGGCAAGGTCGTGGGCGGCGGGTCCTCGATCAACGTGATGATCTGGGCGCGCGGGCACAAGAACGACTTTGACTTCTGGGCGTCCGAGACCGGGGACGAGGCGTGGAATTACGAGAACGTCTTGGAGATCTACAAACGGATCGAAAACTGGCAGGGCACCCCCGACGACACCCGGCGCGGCACCGACGGGCGGCTGTTCGTCGATCAGGTGCAGGACCCGAACCCCATCGCGCCCGCCTTCCTCGACGCCTGTGGAACCGTGGGCATCCCCGCCTATGACGACATGAACGGCGAGATGATGGAAGGCGAAGGCGGCGCCGCCCTCGCCAACGTCCGGATCAAGGACGGCATGCGCCGCAACATCCCCTCGGACTACCTGTGGGAGACCCTAAAGCAGCCCAATATCACGCTTTTGACCGGGGCCACCGTTCACCGGATCGAATTGGACGGGACCACCGTGACCGGCGTCACCTTCGAGAAAGACGGCGAGGTCATGACCGTCGGCGCGAACGAGCGTGTGGTGCTGTCGGCTGGCGCGATCAACACGCCCAAGATCCTGATGCAATCGGGGATCGGTCCGGCGGCGCATCTGGGCGAAGTCGGGGTCGAGGTGAAACACGACCTGCCCGGTGTCGGCCAGAATTTTCAGGACCACATCCTCGCCGCTGGCTGCGTCTGGGAATACAACACCCCGCTCCCGCCCAAGAACTCGGCGGCGGAGGCCACCTTCTTCTGGAAATCGGACAGCAGTCTGGACACCCCGGATTTGCAGCCCTTCCAGATCGAGGTGCCTTATGTTTCCGAGGTTCACGGCGGCGCCTACGAGGTGCCCGCAGGGACATGGACCATCGCACCGGGCATCGTGCGTCCGCAATCGACGGGCGAGGTCAAACTCACCGGCGCGAACCCCGAGGATCCCGTCTCCATCGACGGCGGCTTCCTGAAGGAAGAGGCCGATCTCACCGCGCTCACCCGCTGTATCGAACTGTGCCGCGAAATCGGAAACTCCTCCCCGATGGCCGAGTTCGTGAAGCGCGAGGTGATGCCGGGAGCGTTGTCGGGCGAGGACCTCAAGGACTTCGCCCGCAACGCGGCCGGCACCTACTTCCACGAAAGCTGCACCTGTAAAATGGGCACCGACGAGATGTCGGTCGTGAATGGGTCGCTCTCGGTCTACGGGATCGAGAAACTGTCGATCGCCGACGCCTCGGCCATGCCGCGCGTCTCGACCGGGAACACCATGGCCTCGACCGTCATCATCGGCGAGCGCATGGCCGACATCCTGATCGGCTGAGGACATATCCGCGTCCGGGGCTTCTCCGGGCGCGGATTTCGCCTAAGATCACGGTGGGGAGATTTCGTTATGAGCTTTGACACATACATTTCCGTTATGGGCCTGAACATCCGCTATCAACAGCGCGGCGACACCGGGCCGGACATCCTGCTGGTCCACGGCATTTCGTCCTCCATCGAGGATTGGAGCGCGAACCTCGGGCCCCTGTCTGACACGGCCCGCGTCTGGGCCGTCGATCTGCCCGGCTGCGGGATGAGCGAAGCCCGCGCTGACTTCGACTATTCGCTCGAAAACCAATCGCGGTTTCTCGCGGCCTTCATGGAGGCGGTCGGGCTGGACCGGGCGCATGTGGTCGGCCATTCGCTCGGCGGTCGCCTGACGCTCAGCCTCGCCCGGATCGCGCCGGAGCGCGTCGCCTCCATCACCTTGGTCGCCCCGGCGGGGATCGGCTTCGACACCAACATCATGTTCCGCCTGTCGACGCTTCCGGGCTTGGGCGAACTGCTCACCTACCCCAACCCGATGGGCACGCGGATGCTCATGCGCGATGCGATCCATGACGACAGCCTCGTCACCTCGGACATGATCGCCGAGCGGGTCGCCTTCGGCAAACGCCCAGGCAACCACCGCGCATTCCTGAAAACCCTGCGTGGCTTCGTCGGGCTATCGGGGTTTCGCCGCGCCGCGATCTCGGACATCCACGGCTGGCTGCACGAACTGCGCCAACCGCTCCACAGCATCTGGGGCGAGAACGACACCTTCATCTCCCCGCGCCATGCAGCCTTCGTCACCGAACGGCTTCCAGAGGCGGGCGTTACGGTCTATCCCGCCTGCGGTCACTTCCCTCAACTGGAGCACAAAGACCGCTTCAACGCCGAGCTTTCGGCCTTTGTCCAAGCGCAGGACGCGAAGCTGTCCGAGCCTGCCTAAGCGCGCGCCCCGTGCTCACACCCGCGTCAGACTGAAATCAAACGGCGACCGCCACGTGGTCTCTGCCCCATCCTCGCGCCGCTCGTATGGGGCGACAAGGCTCTGTTTCACGCCAAAAACGGCGTCGGACGTGAGGTAGTCGTCCTCGCCCGCGAAGGTATGCGTGACCAGCGTGTCGAACCCCGGCGCGGTGACGATGAAATGGATATGCGCAGGCCGATACGGATGACGCCCGAGTGCGGCAAGGAGCTTGCCGACCGGCCCGTCATCGGGGATCGGATAGCTCACCGGCTTGATCCCCCGGAACGCATAGGCACCATCCGCGCCGGTGGTGAACACGCCGCGATTGTTCCACTTGGGCTGAACCTCCGGCTGCTGCACGTCGTAAAACCCATCCGCGTTGTCCGACCACACGTCGATCCGCGCACCTTCGATCGGCTGCCCGTCGAGGTCCAGCACACGTCCCTCGAACAGGCAGCTTTCGCCCTTACCGTCGAGCGATATGGTCTCGCCCATCGCCCGCTCCGGCGCACCCGCGACGTGAAAGGGGCCGAGCACGGTGTTCTCCGTCGCCGCCTCGGGCCGTCGGTTGTTGATCGCATCGACCAGCATGGACAGGCCCATGACATCGGAGAGGAGAATGAACTCCTGCCGCTCGTCGGAACAGATTTGCCCGGTGGCGGTCAGGAACCCGATGACCTGTTCCCACTCGGCTTGCGTGAGGCCGATCTCCTTGACCAACGCATGGGTGTGCTTGATGACGGCAGCGAACACCTCCGCCATCCTTGGGTCGATGTCCGCGCCCATCCGGGCGTTGACGGTCTCGACCGAGGTATCCTCGCTGAAAAATCCGGTCATCTGTGATCTCCTGCGTTGGGGCGCGTCCCGTCGAGGGCGCCTTGTAACATCTCCCGAATGCCCGCGCGGGTCAGGTCACGGGGATTGGGATAGGGTTTCGCGACGGCGGCCTCGGCCACCCGGTCAAGGTCCGCTTCGGTGACGCCAAGGTCCCGTAGACGCAAAGGCGCGCCGAGCGACTGCGCGAAATCCCACAGGCCCCCCGCCGCCGTGTCGGAGCCAAACAGCCCCGCGACCGGGGCGAGCGCGGGGGTCGCAGGCTCGTTATAGGCCATCGCATGGGGCAACAGGATCGCGTGGGTGTCCGCATGTGGCAGGCCCAATGACCCGCCGAGCGTGTGACAAAGCTTGTGGTGAAGCGACATGCCCACCTGCGCCAACACCGTCCCGCACAGCCATGCGCCGAATTGCGTCGCCTCGCGCGTGGCGCGATCCTCAGGGTCGCTGATAACCCCCGGCAACGCGCCGTGAAACGCGCGCAGCCCCTCCATCGCGAGGGCCGAGGACAGGGGGTTGGCATCGCGCGCATAGAGCGCCTCGACCGCATGGGCCATGGCGTTGAGCGCGGAGGTCACGGTCAATCCGACCGGCAGGCTCGCCACCAGATCGGGGTCATAGACGATGGCCTCCGGCTGAACCTTCGGCGAGGCAAAAGTGGTCTTCTCCCCGTTCTCCGTCTGGCCCAGAACCGGGGTCGCCTCGGACCCGGCATAGGTCGTGGGCAGCACGATCTGCGGCAGATCGCTCCGATAGGCGAGCGCCTTTGCCAGCCCGATGGTCGACCCGCCGCCAATCGCGACGATCCCGTCGGCCTTGCAACCCGACAGCACCGCCATTGCCTCCTGCGTGACCGTGACGGGCGTATGCATCGCGGCCCCGTTGAACGCGCCGACCGCTACCGCGCCCATGTCCTGTGTCAGCGCCGCGCCCGCGTCCGCCTGCTCCGGCGTGGTCAGGATCAGCGCCCGGGTCACCCCGAGCGCCTCCAACTCCGGCGTCAGATCGTGACGCGTGCCGACGCCGAAGCGGACCGAAACCGGGGGGTCCCCCGGCTGAAACCCTGCGAAGAACCGAGACATCTCAGTCCAGCCCGAAGAGCTTCGCCGCGTTGGTGCGCCCGATCTTCACTCGGTCGGGTTCCGAGATCGAGGCGGCATCGAACCAATCGGCGGCGTGATCCACATTCTCGAACGGCCAATCGGTCGAGAACATGATGCGATCCGCGCCCACCTCCAGAATTGCATCGATCAGCGTCTGGGTGCGGAAATTGCCCGATGTGGTGATGTGGAAGTTCTCGTTGAAGTAATCCACGAATTTGCGTTTCGCCGGATGCTTCGGCGGCAGTTTGACCCACGCGTTCCGGTGGTCGATCCGCCACAACATGTAGGGAATGCCCTCCCCCATGTGGCCCAGAATGATCTGGAGCGAGGGGTGCTCGTCGAAGAGGCCCGATCCCATCAGGCGCAGGGCGTGAACGGCGGTCTCCTGTGCAAAGGCCCACGTCGGCCCCATGAGCCACGGGTGGCCCTCGTAAATCCGGCTGTCCTGCGGCAGCGGGTTGCGGGGATGGAGGTAGAAGGGCACGTCGAGTTTCGCGACCTCGGCCCAGAAGCTCCGGTATTGCGGCAGGTCGTAATAGAGAAGCTCCTGCCCCTCCCCCTGTTCGGCGTCCTGCGAAAACCCGTTCACCAGTGCGCCCACGAATCCCAGATCCTTGACGCAGCGGTTCAACTCCTCGGCGGCGGCCTCCGGGTCCTGAAGCGGCAGCGCGGCAAAGGCGCGGAAGCGGTCCGGACGTTTCGCGCATTCCTCGGCCAGCACGTCGTTGGCGCGTTTGGAAATCTCGATCGCCTTCTTGCGGTCGGTGATCGCTTGCACCGCGGGGGCATTGAGCGACAGGATCATCGTCTCGATCCCGTGTTTGTCCATCAGGCCAAGGCGCGTGTCCTGAATGTCGAGCAGCCGATGCTGCAATTCGTCCCAATAGCTGCCGGGCACGAAGCCCGCGCTATCCTCAAGCGTCTCGGGAATGGCGAAGTGCTCTTCGAGTGCGATTTTACCCTGCATGATATGTCCTCCGGGTTCTGTCGCAAACTTTGGTTCTTGACCGAAGTGTCCTGAAGGAATGAGGGTTCTAGCTTCCAGCATCGCGTATTTGGAGGACGCAAGATGATCTCGTTTAAGGGTGCGCAGTTTCCGAGAGAGGTGATCCTCTTCGCCGTGTTTTTCTATGTCCGCTACGCGGTGTCCTATCGGGACTTGGAGGAGATCATGGCCGAGAGAGGCGTGAGCGTGGATCACGCCACCCTCAATCGCTGGGTCGCGAGGTACTCGCCTTTGATCGCAAATACAGCCCGGCGTCGGAAGGCGCCTGTCGACCGATCCTGGCGCATGGACGAGACTTACATCAAAGTGAAAGGCGCGTGGGTCTACCTTTACCGCGCCGTCGACAAGCTCGGCAAAACGGTTGATTTCATGCTGTCGAAGCGGCGCAACAAGTCGGCAGCGACAAAATTCTTCGCCCGAGCCTTGGAGGTGAACGGCCTGCCGCGTAAGATTGTGATAGACCGAAGCGGGGCGAACACGGCGGGGATAACCGCAATCAACCGAATGCTAAAGTCGTTCGGCTGCCGGATCCCGATCGAGATGGTCAGGATCAAATACCTCAATAACATGGTCGAGCAGGACCACCGTTCGATCAAGAAACGGATCCGACCGATGCTTGGCTTCAAGTCCTTCGCGTCGGCCTCCGCCACGCTCGAGGGCATCGAGGTCGCGAACATGATCCGCAAAGGTCAGATCACATCCGGACTCTGTCCCTTTGCCCAGTTCGCGGAACTCGCCACGTAAATGAAAGCGATCAAAGGTTTCTTCCGCCCAAGGTTGAAAGTTGCGACAAAACCCTTGCCGGGACCCGAAGAGTCAGGGTCGACCGATCCGTCCCGCGCCACCCGCGGCAGGTTCGCGAAGGTGATGACATCGGTGACGGGTCGGATATCGATGAATGGCGTGCCGCGTGCGACCGCAAGAGTGGCCAAGGGAAAGCGCTCGATCGGCGCAAAGGTCGACACGGTGGTCCAACCGAGATGGAGGAACGTCCCACCCTCTCCGCAGATCACATGCGCGTTTGGCAAAGTCGCCGCCTGTCTGAGATGGCCGAGATCACGCATGACGGTCTCGCTTTCGAGCCGCTTCGCCAGCCCCAGCTGACCGGTTCGGCGAAGCTCTCGATGCCGCCACCAGGAGGCAGCGGTTGCGCGCAACACGCGCAAGACACCTGTTTGCATGGGAAGGCCCTCCATCAGGAACGGCAGACCGGAACCCGGCCCGGACCCATCTGAGGGACCCCAAAGGCCCTCATCCGTCAGTCACAAAACCCAAAGAACACTTTCACTTTTCCTGGGTACGGACCCTGTCCTTCTCAAAACCAACGGGCCCTCAACAAAATGCTCAACACCGTGTCGTCTCCAGACACCTTTGATTTGGCACAGCCAATTCAGATCGGCAGGCAAGATCGTCAACGCATATAGGCAGAAATCTCCCTGAAGACCTGCTTACAACTCTGAACACGGTGCATTTTTCAATCTTGAAGCCTCACGTTGCCTTACCGCCAAGTCTGCAATAGAAGCAGTATTCGAGGTGCAGATCTCTTGCCCCCCGCCTTCTCGACCACGCCGCGCAGATATCCGCCCGGCGAAGCAACCTCACCCGTGCCATGCTTTTCGAACACGAGCGCAAACGCCACCGTTGCCACCTGTGTGCCCATTGGCTCCTGCGCCACGTTCCAGGCATGCTCCGAAATTCCCACCATCGGCCTGAGTGGTTCAGCAACCCGATGCAGATCACCCCAATCCTTGAAAAATCCGCCCGTGTTGCGCGCCCAAGACGCGAACTCGGGACACGCCTGCATGCTTGTCGGCAGATCAAGCGCGGTCCTGTTCTCGCGCAAAGCCAGGCAGGAACAACGCAAGAAGCATGATGATTGCACCGGACACGCTATTGGGTTTCGGCTCCAGCACCGCACCGAGATAAGCGATTAAGGCCGCGAGCGCCACGTACCAGCCAGCCCGCATCATGCCGAGTGCGAAACTGACTTAGCTCAAAGCCGGGCCGGGCAGGTTTATCAAGCCATCCTGGCCTTGTTCGCAGGCGGCAACGAGGCAGGCGGAAGACCGCCGTTTCTGCCGCATTATGGCCTGGTGATGTTCGTTATGCCTGACTTCTGTCGCGCTCAGCACTATCTATCCGGCAACACTTGAAGCGGAGCGAGCTATGAGATTTTCTCGAACACTGGCCGTAATGGCGATTGCAGCCGTATCGATGGCCGCCGTGCCTGCATCGGCAGACCCTGGGCACGGCAAGGGCAAGGCGCGCGGCGATCACCACAACGGATTTGCAGGACATTGCCCGCCGGGACTTGCAAAAAAGAACCCGCCCTGTGTGCCGCCGGGGCAGGCACGCAAGTCCTATGATCACTACGGCTCTAGAATCGGGGATGTCCTTCGCATCGGTGACTACGTGGTTATCCGCGATCCCCGTAGGCTAAATCTAGAACCGCGTGACGATTGGCGCTATTATCGCGAGGGCAACCGGGCCTATCGGGTTGATCGTGACACC
The DNA here is from genome assembly GCF_003611275.1 of Sulfitobacter sp. D7. NCBI lineage: Bacteria > Pseudomonadati > Pseudomonadota > Alphaproteobacteria > Rhodobacterales > Roseobacteraceae > Sulfitobacter > Sulfitobacter sp. D7. The sequence goes on along the minus strand of NZ_CP020698.1, from coordinate 19,994 downwards.
AGAAAGATCCTGTCCGTCATCAACCTTATCGATGCCTTCACAAACTGAGCCGTCGGCATTGATGATCGGCTCTAACCCAGTTTTGATGCAGATTGACAATCTGCCGCCGTACTCACCCGACTTGAACCCAATCGAAATGGCGCTCTCGAAACTCAAGGCGCACTTGCGACGGACAGGGGCCAGAACATTCTACCAGATTTTCGACGCATTCGCGGAGTCTGCGATCTGTTCACACCGCCTGAATGCTGGAATTACTTCTGCGAAGCAGGAAATGGATCAAGTTAAAGGCTCGATGCTCTAGTGGGTCGTGGTAGACCGAATATCCTCGGCGGCGAAGTCGATCAGTGCGCGGATCTTGCGGGGCAAGGCCCGGCCCTCGAGATAGGCCGCGCTGACAGGACCGCTGTCGCCTCCGAACTCCTCCAGCAAGGGGACCAACGATCCGGTCTCGATGGCGTTGCTCAGGGCGAAGCGCGGAATGTTGGCGATCCCAAGGCCGCCGATGGCCAGATCCATGGCCGCGCGCGCGGAGTTGACCTGGAACCGCCCGTGGATCTGAACATTTGTCTCGACCCCGTTCCTGACGAAGATCCATCTGTGCGGAACCCGCCGGTTGGTGTCCACTATACAGGTATGGTCAGCCAGTTCCTCGGGTGAGCCGGGCTTTCCGTGTGCTCGGACATAGTCCGGGCTGGCCACCAGAAGGCTGCTGAAGGTGCCAAGCCTGAGCGTCTTGAGTGACAGCATGTCGGACCGGCCGATGCGAAAAGCCAGGTCGAAGCCGTCGCTGGCCAGATCGACATAGCGGTCATCGAGCCGCAAATCGAGTGTAAGATCCGGGTTTTGTCGGGCAAACCGTGCCAGCATCCCCGTGACGTAGACTTCGCCGAAGGTTACAGGAGCCGAGATGCGAATGACGCCGGTCAGGCCGCGCGATCCTTCGGCAACGCTGCCGAGCAGCTCATCTAGATCATCGAGCAGTGCGGGCGCCCGCGCAATCAGGTCCTCACCCGCCGGTGTCAGCCCCACCTTGCGGGTGGTCCGCTGCAGCAGGCGGGCGCCAAGGCGTTGCTCGAGCGCAGCCACATATTTGGACGTCAGCCGGTTCGACACGCCCAACTGATGGGCCGCTGCGGTGAACGAACCAGTCTGCGCGGTGGCCACGAAGGCCCGGAGTTCATCGACGATATCCATGGTAAATAACTTGGAACATTTCGTAGATAGTCATTCCATATATTCGCCATTTCATTGACTAAAGACAAGGCGTATTTTCCTGACAGATCAAACAGCGCCTGAAGGCGCGCCCTGAAAGGAACAAGTCATGAAAATCGCAATCATTGGCAACGGCAATGTCGGATCCGGTCTGGCAAATGTCCTGAGCAAAACGCAACATCAGGTCGGGACCTTTGGCCGCGCCGACGATGTGGCAAACGCCGTGAATGAGGCCGATATCGTTATTCTCGCGACGCCCTATGGGGCGGCTGCCGAACTCGCAGAGCAGGCAGATTTCACCGGCAAGATCGTCATCGATGTGTCCAACCCCGTCACCGAGGATTTCTCGGCCCTGCAACTCGGCACCACCACGTCGGCCGCCGAGGCGATCGCTGCGCTCGTTCCGGGAGCGTTCGTCGTGAAGGCCTTCAACACGATCTTCGCCCAGCACTATGCCGGGGATCTCAAGCTGGACGGTCAGCCATTGCAGACCTTTGTCGCCGCCGACGACGAGACGGCGCGCGACACCGTGAATACGCTGGCCGCAGAGGCCGGATTCGAGCCGGTCGATGCCGGCCCCCTGTCCACCGCCCGGCAGCTGGAGCCGCTCGGCTTCCTGAATATCCAGTTCGGCTATGTGCATGGAAAAGGCACCGAGATCGCGCCGCGCTGGCAGTTTGCCGCCTGACCCAACCTCCCGAACAAAGGAAAAAGACAATGTCCAACGCAAACCTTCAAAACGCCCCCCAATCGCCGGTGATCCCCGGCGTGGCAAATGCCGATCTGGCAGCCACAATCCTGCGCGTGACTCTGGGAATACTGTTCATAGCCCATGGCTGGCTGAAACTGGCGATCTTCACGCCGGCTGGAACCGCCGCCTTCTTCGAAAGCCTCGGCTTTCCGGGTGCGCTTGCCTATCTCGTGATGGCGGCGGAGCTTGCCGGCGGCGTGGCGCTGATCCTCGGCGTCTGGAGCCGCTGGGTGTCGCTCGCTCTGGTGCCGGTCCTGCTCGGCTCGATCTACGCGCCGCATGGCGCGGCCGGCTTCTTCTTCTCGAATGAAGGCGGCGGCTGGGAGTATCCGGCTTTTTGGGCGATCACACTGGTCGTGCAGGCCCTGCTGGGCGACGGCGCCTATGCACTCAAGCGCAGCCGGACCTGATCCGATCCGTCCTCATGGTGCGGGGCAATCAGCCCCGCACGCTTCCGCAAAGAGGTTTCACGATGACCAATTCAACCGAAAAGTTCGATATGAATGCCGCGCCGATCCGCATCGATACCGTTCGGCTCAGGGTGCGGGATCTCGATGCCGTTTCATCCTTCTACCAGGACGTTCTGGGGCTGGTGCCGCTGGCAGAGGCCGGAAGCAGCGTCACACTGGGCACCGAAGAAACACCGCTGCTCCATCTTGATGGCGACCCGGCGTTGCGCCCACGCGATCCCAAACAGGCAGGGCTGTTTCACACCGCCTTCCTGCTGCCCTCGCGCGGCGATCTGGCCCGCTGGCTTGGCCATGTGGCCGAAACGGACGTGCGGCTGCAGGGCGCATCGGATCACATCGTCAGCGAAGCGCTCTATCTGGCCGATCCCGAAGGCAATGGCATCGAGGTCTATGTCGACAGACCGCCAAGCCAGTGGCGCGATAGCGCCGGCGATATCCGCATGGCCACGGACCCGTTGGACCTCAAGGATCTGATACGCACAGCGCAAGGTCGGATTTGGGCCGGTTTCCCGAAAGGCGGCATCATCGGCCACGTTCACTTGCAGGTCGGCGACACGAAAGAGGCGGATCGCTTCTACCGAGATGCCCTCGGCTTTGACATCGCCGCGTCGTATCCGGGCGCGAGCTTCTACGGCAGTGGCGGCTACCACCACCATCTCGCCGGCAATATCTGGAACAGCCGCCGGGCCGGCAAGCGGGATTCTTCGGAAGCGGGACTCGATGAGATCACTCTTGGCGTCGATCCCTCGGCGCGGCAGGCGATCACGCAGCGCCTTGGCGGCGACCGCTTCATTGATCTCTGGGGCACCGCCTTCGCGCTGGCGCAGTGATGCGCTTTGCGAAGCTGATAGTAAAAAAGGAGACAAGACATGCTTGTGAATGGAAGATGGGTCGAGAACTGGCAGCCGGTCCAGAAGGCTGATGAACAAGGGCGTTTCATACGCCAGGTTTCGGAGTTCCGGAACTGGGTCACCCCCGACGGACGCCCCGGCCCCACGGGCGAGGGTGGCTTCGAGGCCGAGGCTGGGCGGTATCGGCTCTATGTCGCGCTGATCTGTCCTTGGGCCTCGCGCACTCTGATCGCACGCCGCCTCAAGGGGCTTGAGGATATGATCCCGGTCACGGTGCTCAATCCGACGCTGACCGATCAGGGCTGGCAATTTGGCGGCTATCCCGGCGCAGATGAGGATCCGCTTTACGGATCGAAATATATCCATGAACTCTACACTCGCGCTGACCCGCTTGTCTCGGGCCGCGCCACCGTGCCGGTGCTGTGGGACATGAAGCGCGGCGTCATGGTGAACAACGAAAGCGCCGACATCGTGCGCATGTTTGATACCGCCTTCGAAGCGATCGCCCCATCCGATCTGCGTCTCTATCCCGCCGCTTTGGCCGACGAGATCGACGTGCTGAACAGGCAGATTTACGAAAGCCTCAATAACGGGGTCTACAAGGCCGGGTTCGCCTCCAGCCAAGAGGCCTATGACGAGGCCGTCGATGGGGTGTTCGCGATGCTGGACCAATTGGAGACGCGCCTCGGTGACGACCGCCCGTATCTGTTCGGCGACGAGTTGACCGAAACCGATATTCGTGCCTTCGTGACGCTCATCCGGTTCGACGCGGCCTATCACGGATTGTTCAAGACCAACCGTCGGCAAATCGCGGATTACCCGCATCTTTCAGCGCATATGGAACGCGTGCTGCGGCTGCCGGGCGTCGCGGAAACGGTGAACATGGATCACATCACGCGAGGCTATTATTCGATCAAGGCGTTGAATCCGACGGGCATCCGGCCGGCCGGCCCGGCGCATGTCCGGCGTTTGCTTGACGTAGTCGCGGCCGACTGACAGCACCTGCTTGCTCGGCATTGAGATCTGCGCGTTATCGCACAGCAGATGTCACATCCTCGCCAATAACGATTTCGCCACCAAGGCCCATCTTGGATGCATAAGGACAAAGGAGCCTCTCATGACGTTCAGACCGGTCGCATCCACCAGCAGAGCACAACCCGCACTGGAAGGTGCGGGCGTGCATCTGCAGCGCGTATTCGGATTCGACGATCCGTCGTTGACCGATCCGTTTCTGATGATGGACGATTTTCGCAACGATGACCCACGGCTTTACTCCAAGGGTTTCCCCTGGCATCCGCATCGCGGGATCGAAACGATCACCTATGTTCTGGACGGTCAGGTCGAACATGCCGATTCGCTTGGAAACCGCGGCCTGCTCGGCCCGGGCGGCGTTCAGTGGATGACCGCCGGATCGGGCATCGTGCATCAGGAAATGCCTGCGGGCAACGCCAAGGGCCAGATGCACGGCTTCCAACTCTGGGCCAACCTGCCCGCGTCGCTCAAGATGACGGCGCCGCGCTACCAGGACATTACCGCCTGCGACATCCCCGTCGAGGGCGATGACGACGGCACGGTGGTCAAGGTGATCACTGGCTCGTTCTGGGGCAAGACCGGCCCGGTGGACGGGATCGCGGCCAATCCGATGCTGCTCGATGTCTCGGTCCCAGCCGGGCGGCGTAAGGTGCTTCCGGTGGACACGCGGGCCAATGCGCTTGCCTATGTCTTTGCTGGCTCCGGCACGTTCCGCGATGCCAGCGATCCTGTAGGCATCAAGGTTGAAAAGGAATATCGCGGGACCGAGTTGAACATCCGCGACCAGACCGGAAACCGCACGTTGGTCCGTTTCGGATCCGGCGACGAGATCACGGTTCAGGCTGGCGACGAAGGCATCCGTTTCCTGCTGATGACCGGCAGACCGATTCAGGAACCTGTCGCCTGGCATGGCCCCATCGTGATGAACACCCAGAAGGAATTGCGCCAGGCACTCCTCGAACTGAACAACGGCACCTTCATAAAGCACGCGTGAGGATGCCGCCCGATACGAAAAACCAACCAACTGAAAAGGAAAAGACAATGGCACAGCCCAAGGTCGCAATTATCTTCTACTCGACCTACGGAACCAACCATGCCGTCGCCTTGGCGGCGGCAGAGGCAGCCCGCGACGCAGGCGCGGATGTCCGCCTTCGCCGCGTTCCCGAGACGGCCCCGAAAGAGGTTGTCGAGACCCAGGACGCCTGGAAAGCGCAGCTGGACAAGATGGGCGATATCCCCGAAGCGACGGCCGACGACATGGAATGGGCCGACGGCTATTTCTTCTCGACACCGACCCGGTTCGGCGTGGCCGCCAGCCAGCTTCGGGCCTTCGTTGATACGCTGGGCGGGCTCTGGGGTGCCGGCAAGCTGGCCGACAAGACCTTCACGGCCACGACGAGCGCCCAGAATCCGCATGGCGGTCAGGAAGCGACCATTCTCAGCCTCTACACGACGGCGATGCATTGGGGCGCCATCATTGTCGCGCCGGGTTTTACCGATCAGTCGATCTATGACACCGGCGGCAACCCCTACGGCTTCTCGACCAACGCCAATGGCTTTGACGATGCCGGCAAGGCGGCAGTGGCCCATCAGGCGAAGCGCCTGGTCGAGATGACCGCAAAGATCACCGGCTGATCGAGACGGCAGATCGCGGGCGATATCGCGGCGCAAACCAGCGCGCCCCACCGCCCGCGAAACCGGCCACACGCAGCAAAAATATCAGTTCGTGGGACAAGAAGACTGCTGTTGCGAAGTCGTTAATGTCGTTTTGCACAAATAAGTTCAGCAGTTTTTTACCCTTCGGCAGGATCAACTGCAACCGGCGGGGCCGTCGCGCACCGCCTCGACCCGGATATCGCCGGTCTGCAACACCCGGCTGCGGCTGCGCGCGTAGCGACCTTGCACGTTGGCTGCGAGATCGTCCAGTGAAAGATACTGCTCGTCATCGGGTCGGCTGAATCATTCGGGCGACATCCGCCCGTTCCGCTCGCCCCGGCTGACATCTACCTTATAGCCACCTGCCCTTGTTGGTAGTACAGCGTCCAAGAATTCCACAACACCCATCGGCATTCCTCCGTGATAGGCGCTGGAAGCCACTCTCCCAGCCTTTAACCCGTCGCGAAAGCAACCAACACCTCTTTGACTGTTAACTCCGCAGCTTGATGGAAAATTTTTGCGACGAAACGTGGCTTGCCGAACGCTCACCATGCCAAGCATTCTTTCAGTTGAGATGATGTGATGGTCATTCAACGCGCTCTATTCTAACACGACAATTCCAGTGCGCTTTGACTTATGCTCAGGTTCAACGTGGATGGTGATGCGCGCATCTGGAACCGCTTTGGCGATACCAACCTCAACTCTGTCACAGATCTCGTGGGCGTCGAAAACCGTCATTTCGCTTGGGACCACAAGATGAAATTCTACAAAGGTCGCACTGCCCGCATGACGGGTCCTGAGATCGTGCGCTTCGACCGCTCCGGCCGCTTCGATTGAGATGGCTTCACGTATGCTGGCCAGAATCTCTTCTGGAACCGCCTCATCCATCAGGCCGCTCAGCGACTCTTTCACGACGCGAGAACCAGACCATATGATATTGATCGCAACCAATGCAGCCATAAGCGGGTCAAGGACCCACCATCCGGTAGCAAGTGCAAGAAGAACTCCCATCGCGACGCCTGCGGACGTAAAGACATCGGTCCATAGATGCCTCCCATCGGCGACCAACGCTGGAGATTTCAGTAGACGCCCTCTTCGAACCAGCACGAAGGCCCACATCGCATTGAGCATCGTGGCCGTTCCGTTCACCAGAAGGCCCTCTATCGGAGCGCCAAGCGCGCGAGGGCTTAGGAAGCCTTCGTACGCCTCCCGCAGGATGAATATCGCCGCTACGATGATCATCACCCCCTCTAGGACGGCGCTGAAGAACTCCGCCTTGTGGTGACCAAAGGGATGATTTGCGTCCGGCGGTCGCGCCGCGATCCGTATCGCAACGAGCGCGGCGAACGCAGTTGCGAGGTTCACAGTGCTTTCGAGCGCGTCCGAGAGCAACGCCACGGAGCCTGTCATCAGCCATGCCAGTGTCTTTAACGCTAGAACAATGCTCCCAACGACAAGACTTCCAAAAGCAAGTTTGAGCGCAGAATGCATTTTTGCTCCGATATAAAGGCATTTGAATTACAGGTCGGCAATGAACTATTCAACCTATTGAATTTGCCAATGATAATGCCTCTCACTCCGAACAGGAAGCACACCGGTCGCTAAATCAACCAACACCTCTCTGACTCTCAAACGCAGGCCGAGGTCGAAGTACCGCCTGTTGGCAAGCAGCCCGGCGCAGGCACAGTGACACCGGGTGCTGACCTAACTGTTCGGGCGAGACTTCAAGCTGGCCATCGCATCAAGGAAGGCCTGATCCAGCACCGGATCGTCCCATCTGCCAGCGACGGCCATCCAGCGATCAAGGTCCTCCCGGAAACCCGGATCATCGCTCTTGATGTGAAACGTGAACAGGCGGTTGACGATGTCCCGCATCAGGCTTGCCATCTGGGCGTCGTCGATATGGGCGGCCTCAAGCCATGGTATTTCGCGGCCCTCCGCATCGATCACGAGGACATCGGAATAATCCCCCGTCTTGGTTGTTGGCACCGTGCCTGCGTGCAGGTCTTCGAGGCGCGAATTGCGGATGCAGATCATGGCCATGATCTTCGCAAGATTGGCCGCGATGCGGTCTTCGTCAGCGGGTTTCATGGTCAAATCCTCATGTGGTAGATAAATATCGACTGTCGGCTTGTGTGACACAAGGACAGGATCATTCGTTGAGATAAGCCGTCCAATTTTGCCGCGCATGCACAATACGCAGCACGCTTACCCAGCTGGCTTCGATCCGATAGATGATGAGATGGGACCCTGAGCGGTACACCCGCACCGGTGGGCGAATTTCGAGCCGTTCGCGCGCGATTTCCGGGTGTCGGACCAGCAGGGACATATCGCTGGCAATCGCGAGGATGTAGGTTTCGGCCTGGCCAACAGACCAGATGCGCACGGTATAATCCCAGATCGCGTCCAGATCGCTCAAAGCTGCGGGGGACAGCCTGTATTCAGTGACCGGTGGTGTCGGGATTATGTTCTCGCTTGCCGGCAAGGAATGCCTCGACATCCAAATGCCGCGCGGGACCACTGGCGATGCCCTCATCGACGAGCTGCTGCAGCTCCGCAATGGCGCGGTGGCGGTCCTGGTCCCGGCGGATCAGATCACGCACGTAATCACTGGCGTTGCTATAACGCCCATCTTTGGTTTGTGCCTCGACCCAGATCTTCATCGGATCGGGCAATGAGACATTCATCGTGGCCATGGTCTTGATCTCCTTTGTCATGAAGATGGCATAGATTGCCAAAGTTTGTCAATAAGTGCGCCAGCGCCAGACTGGACCTAACCGGCTACGGCGCTCCCCGAACCCGGCGGGTTGTCCCGTCGGGCCCGAGGGGGAGACCCGGCGGGTGAACCCACCCTCAGAACGGGATCTCGTCGTCGCGGTCGACCAGCTCGGGGTCTTGGCCCTCGGCTGATTTCGGACGGCTAAGGAAGTTTCGGCGATGATCTCGCAGCCGTAGCGGTCAATGCCCATGCTATCGATCCACTTGCTGTAGTGGATACGGCCGTGGGCGAGGACCTTCATGCCCTTTTCGCAATGCTCCGTGACCGTCTTGCCGAGACCGTTGAAGCAGGTGATGCGGTGCCATTCCGTGTCCATGACCCGGTAGCCGTTGTCGTCGCGCATCACGCGACCTTCCGAGAGGCGGGAGCGCGAGGTGGCAAGGCTGAAGTTGGTGATCTGGGTGCTCGCGCCTTTCGTGGTGCGGGCTTCGGGGTTCTGACCGATGTTGCCGGCGAGGATGACGATGCTCTGCATGGGTAAGCTCCTGTGTTTCCTGTCTTCGGGACCGTCCCTTCGACAAGACCCGAAAAAGCCCGTCGGGTGAGGCGTGCACGGCGGACGGCACGGACGCCGGAATCCCTCCAAAGGACCGGGGTGGAGCGGGCAGGACGCCACAGGCGGCCAACACGGCCCGGACTGACGCGGGGTTGGGCGCAGGAGACCGAACGGGATTAGGGGATTGTCAGTCGAACGAAGGACCCAGAGGACAGAGAGGCACGGGGAGCCCATGCCAGACCCTGTCACCTTGCCAGTCGAACTTATCTGAACCTAATCCCAGCACCTCTCTGGCGGTGACGAAAGTGACGATCATCGACTCGCGCCCTTCTGCCCCTGCCTGCCGGAAGTTTCGGGCCTATGCTGCAACGGGCTATCAATATCGGAACATTCAGGACACGGACCGCACCAATGGCTGATTTCGATCTCGAGGCCCTGTCGCTCAGCGAGCTGAAGAAAATGCAGAAGGATGTCGAAGGCGGCTTCCACCTATCAAGATCGACAAAAGGCGGTAGCCTGCGCCGGAACTGGGCTACTCTCTTGCCGAACTTGTCGGCTCCAAGGTGAAAACCAGCCGTGTGCAATCCGCTGCGAATTTCTCACCACCTAAGAACCCTATGCTCATCCGGTCTATCCGTGGGCGTGACCCGAAGTGGTTCGTTGACGCATTCAAGGCGGGCACAGACCCAAGTTAAGAGAACAGCTTTTTACTGACATGACACGAAGATCATGTTAGCAAAGCGGCACTTTCTTAACACGAGGCAGGGAACATGTTAAAGCCGACCTATATCATCCCCACCCTGCCCCCGACGGCGGAAATCGAAACTATTACTGTGCTCAAAGCGCTCGCCCGAGCCAGCCGTGCGCTTGCCGACCTGAAGGGGCAGGCAAAGACTATCCCAAATCAGGGCATTTTGATCGATACCCTCGCGCTCCAGGAAGCCAAGGCCTCCTCCGAAGTCGAAAACATCGTCACGACGCAAGATGAGCTGTTTCAGGCGGACATCTTCCCCGACGACCCGCAATCCCCTGCGGCCAAAGAGGTCGCCCTTTATCGCGATGCCCTCCGGCTTGGCTATGCACGGTTGGGTGAAACCGGCGGCCTGATTCCCAACTCGGCGATCATCGACATGTTTCGTCTGCTGAAAGGGCGTAGTGACGGGTTTCGAGTAACACCGGGAACCGCCCTGAAGAACGAGAAGACCGAAGAGATCGTCTTTGTGCCGCCTCAGGATGCGCGCGAGATCGTCACCCACATGACCGCGTTGGAACGGTTTATCAACGATGACGGTCTCAGCGACCTTGATCCGCTGATCAAGATGGCGCTCATCCACCACCAATTCGAAAGCATCCACCCCTTTCCAGACGGGAACGGGCGAATCGGCCGCATTCTGAATGTCCTCTACCTTACCCGCACCGGGTTGCTCGACATCCCCGTGCTGTACCTGTCGCGTTTCATTACTCGCAACAAGGCGGACTACTATCAGCACCTGCAGGATGTGCGTGATACCGGAAACTGGGAGAACTGGGTCATCTACATGCTCGAGGCCGTTGCAGAGACCTCTGCGACGACCTTCGAGATTGTTACCGGTATCCGGCAGCAAATGGCGGACGTCAAGCATCGGCTGCGGTATGAGTTGCCCAAGATCTACAGCCAGGAACTGCTGAACAATCTCTTCCGCCACCCTTACACGCGGATCGAATACCTGCAGAAGGATCTGGATGTCAGCAGACAAACCGCTGCGAAGTATCTCGACACCTTGGCGGAGCGGGGCTTTGTGGAAAAGCACCGGTCTGGGAAGAATAACTACTTCATCAACGTCGCCTTGGTGAAACTCTTCCTAGACGTCTCGGGCGGCCCGTAGGGCTCTGACTAGCCTGACAATTCGAGGAAGGTGACGATCTGCCGGCCTGCATCGGCACTCTGTCTCGTTCAGCTGCGGCGACTGGCAGGCGTAGAACTCAGGTCGGCGCCCTTGCGCCGAACCTGAACCTTGGCGGAAACCGTGGGCCTAACCCGGAAAATTCATGAAGAGGCGGTGAGAGTGGTGTAAGGTTTTGAGATCGTGTAGATTTTGAGTGTTGAAGCCAAAATCCTGGATTTCGAGGAGCCACTTCTCACCATGGACAAATCTACACGCTCTCACCCCCGTTTGTCACCTGTGAATGGCAAGCCAATCCTGCTTGGTTTTGATGGCGCGGACATGAGTTCTGATGCCGGGCTGACCCTGCTGCGCGAGATCGAGCGTCAAGCAGGTCTGGCACAGCGTCTTGCTTCGTGCATGGTTGATCCGCGTGATCCGGCCAAGGTTCAACACAACCTGGCCGAGATCATGCGCTTCCGGATCATGATGATTGCCGCAGGATATGAGGACGGAAACGATGCCGCCACTTTGCGGCACGATCCCGGCTTCAAGCTGGCCCTGGAGCGCGGCCCCGAGACCGGGGCGGCGCTGTGTTCCCAACCCACGATCTCGCGGATGGAGAACCTGGCCGATATGCGCGCGCTGATCCGGATGGGTCGGGAGATGGTCCGGGTTTACTGCCAGTCCTTTGCGCAGCCGCCCGGTCAGATCATCCTCGACATCGACGACACGTTCGACGCGGTGCATGGCCATCAGCAGCTGCGTCTGTTCAATGCCTACTACGACGAATACGGCTTCCAGCCCATCGTTGTCTTTGACGGCGACGGGCGGCTCGTCGGAGCTTTGCTACGCCCGGCGCGCAGGCCCAAGGGGGCTGAAAGCGCAGCCCACATTCGCCGATTGATCCGGCAGATCCGCAGGCATTGGCCCAAGACCGAGATCCTGCTGCGCGCTGATGGCCACTACGCAACCCCCCAGGTTTTGGACCTGTGTGACAGGCTCGGGCTGCGCTATGTCTTCGGCCTGCCCAAAAACAGCCGTCTGGCGGAGCACATCCTGCCCCTCGAGACCTCGACGGCCGCGCGCTATGCCCGCAAGCCCGGCCAGAAGCTGCGCCGGTTCAAGACATTCTTCTATGCGGCCCGGTCCTGGTCGAAAACGCGCCGCGTCATCGCCCGGGTCGAGGTCAGCCCCAATGGGCGCGACACCCGCTACATCGTCACCAATCTCGAGGGCGGGCGCGGCAAGCACCTCTACGAGAAGCTCTACTCCGCCCGCGGTCAGCCCGAGAACCACATCAAGGCGTGGAAAACCCATCTCGCCTCGGACCGGACCTCGTGCTCGAAGGCGACCGCCAACCAGATGCGTCTGATGTTGCACGGTGCCGCCTACTGGATCTGGTGGAAATTGCGCGCCGCCTGTCCAAAGAAATCTCCGTGGCGCCGTGCCCAGTTCGACACGCTGCGCCTGTATCTCGCCAAGCTGGCCGCCACCATCGTCGAGAAGAAGACCCGGATCATCGTGACGCTGCCAGCATCCTGCCCACAGCAAGGCCTCCTGCGCCTGCTCTTCGATGCCCTCGCCCCGCCAGGGCCAGCCTGACGCACGCGCGCCCCGACAACCCCGAAACATCAATCCATATGACCCAAGACCAAGTCGCCGGCCGGACTGTCAACCGGACGCCGACATCGGATGCGCGCGAGAACCCCCAGGCCCGGAAAACCAACTACCCAAGCAGAAAGCTGCAGCTTCATGAATTATTGCGGCTAAGCCCACGGGTCAACCTCAACCAGTACCTGAACTTCGTCGCCGTCGATTTCATCGGCAGGGACGGCGCCGAAGGTTCCATCCCCAACTTGGAAGACGACGATCGAAACCATGAGCGTGGCGGCGAGGGAGGCGGCGAAGGCGTGTGCGTCTTTGCGGGACATCTGTTTGGCTCCCGTCTTTGGAGGCGGGGGACCATCCCTCGCGCGACAGGACCCCGCAGGCCCGAAGACTGGCTGACATCACCGGGTGCGTTCGGCTCGTCCGAATCCATCCGGCGGCACGGGCTTGCCCGTAGTCCGACCCCTCGCGGGTTGATCTCGAAGACAGAATTCGGGGCAAGGAAGGGAATGGCGAGCGGGGGATGGTCCCCCAACGTCAGGAGCCGATTGTCCCGCTGATGTTCTAACGCCGCCAGCCTCCCGGCCACGCTCTTGGTTGAAGACGTCCTTCCGTGGGGATGGATCCTTTGGTGCCCCGCGAACTCAAAGGACAAGGTTGTGATGGTTGAGAGGCCCGCGCTTGGGCGGGCCGCTCGGTTTCAGTTGGGCTCAGGCGGCTAGGTCCGCGCCCCCTGCCCTTTCGCTATTTTCATCGCTGACGATTTCAAGTCGCGCGTTGCGGTATCCTTCCTTGGCGATCCAAAGCTCGGCCGCGGTGATGGATTCCGCCAGATGCAGCAGCTCGGTGTTGCCGCCGAAGTCGAGGAGCACGCGCACCTGCCCGGGCTTCGGCTCCTCGGCCACCTCGAAGACGAGGGCGCTGTCAGCGGAATGGCTGCGCATGATGGTGACGAGGATCACCCCGTCCGAGGAGAGGTTACCCTCATGCAGCGTGAACGACGCGGGAGCAGTCCAGGTCGCGTAAGGCCGGGGTGGCTCCTTTTTCACAAGGCGGCCGACACCGTTCGAACGCTCCCAGGCCGCCAGCTTCTTTGTGAAGCGTGCTGGCGGCTTGGGACTGCCGTCAGTGTAGCGAATGAGCGCCCCGAGGGGCGCGGTGTCGATGATGGTTGGTGCAGACATGATTCCTCATTCCGAATGCGAGTAATCGCACTCATCTTATTGATATTGTTACACTATAGTGTGATTGGGGGCGGAATCTCCGCCCCCCGCTGGATCACGTTATTCCGCGGCCAGCATCGACGCGCCTTGAGCAGGCAGGTCATCCGTCAGGAACGCGGGAAGGTCAGCCTCACTGACGCTGTCGGCCACTTCGGCATCGACATCCGCCCCTTGCCCTTCGGCACAGTCCTCACCGTCCAGCGCCACGAGATCGTTCCGGCGCAGGACCTCGGGCAACCAACCGCTGCCCTTCAGCAAGCGCTCGGCCTCACTGGCCATCTCGCCTTTCTTCAGGTGATCGAGGAGTTGGGTAGTCACCTCCCCTTTCGCCTCCCGCACGGCCTCGAGGATGCGGGCCTTGGGCACGCGGTTGAGATAGGTGTCGACCGTCGGCTCCCATCCCGCCTCGACCATATCGAGACCTGTGGCGCGCGCCACGAGATCGGCATGCGCCATCCGCCGGGTCAGACCTCCTGCGGAGATGCCTGCCCCGTAAGGGTTCACCTTCTCATGCAGCGCGTTGACGCCGAAGCTGAGGCAATGCGCCAGCAAAGCCAGACGGCTGCCCTGGTCGAGGACCGTCAGATAGTCCCAGAGTGCCGCATCATCGCCAAGCGGCAGATCGGCTTCCCATTCCGCGTGACGCTCGTCGACCAGCTTTGCCACCACGCTGTCCTTCAGATCGGGCGCCTGCGCCGACATGTAGACGTGACGCACTGAGGCTTCGAGACAGCTTCCCGAAGCTGAGGAGGTGCGGAAGGTGTCCGTCACCAGCTTCAGAAGCAGCAGCGTCAGCGCGACATCGGGCGAGCGCCCGATCGCTTCACGCAGCGCCAGCGTCCGGTGGGCCGTCAACTCCATCACCAACCGCTCGGGCAGCGGCTTCAACGCCCCGTCGTCCTCATCCTCCGGCAAGTCAGCTCCGATCGGCTGGCCACCCGACATGATGACGGTTCCGCCATGAGCGGCACTGCCATGGCCATCGGTGAGATCACGATCAGCCCCCTGCCCCGCCACCGCAGGATCAGTACCATCCTGGACCGCGGTCTCCTCAACGGGCTCATCCTCTGGACGCACATAGCCGCGATAGACTGCCAGCGCGCCGTAGCGGTCGAGCGTGACGAACGCCCCTGCCCGCCCGATCTCCTCCGCGTGGAAGATCAACGGCCGGGTCTCGATCTTTTCCATCTCTGCTTCCAGCAGGCCAAGCCGCGTGTCGATTTCATCGGGGATTTCATCCTGTCCCGCGTATTCCTCTTCCAGCGCCCGATACTCGGCGAGCAGTTTGGCATGGGCCGCTCCTTCGTCATCCGTCATTGGCGCCGGATCACCGGACAGAGACCGCAGGCCGTGGCTGTAGCCGTAGGGCAGGTCAAGCGCGACCTCGATCCATTTCCAGCCCTCAACCGCGACTGTCTCAGCCTCGGCCTGGAGTTTTTCCGTCACCAGCCGATCGAGCAGGGCAGGATCCTCGAGCCAGCCACCGTCATCGCCCTGAAAGAGGTCATGCAGCATCGTGCCACCAGCCGCTTCATAGGCCTCAATACCCACAAAGACCGCACGCCGGTCTGACGCCCGGACCGAGGTCTCGGTCAGCATGCGCCGGATTTGGAATGGCTCCTTGTTCCAGGATGAATGGATCACATCCCAGACCTGAACCTGGCGCGCGTGATCGGGGTTCACGGTGAAGGCCATGAGCTGCTCCAGCGTCATGCCATCCTCGGCATAGATCTCAAGCAGGGCAGGGGCGACGGAAGCGAGTTTGAGGCGCTGCTTCACGATCTGCGGCGTCACGAAGAAGGCGGCAGCAATCTCTGCATCGCTCTGACCCTTGTCACGCAGTGACACAAACGCGCGGAACTGGTCGAGCGGGTGCAGGGCGACGCGCTGCATGTTTTCTGCAAGGGAATCGTCCTCGACCAGAATCGCGGACCCCGCATCCCGCACGATGCAGGGAATGGGCGTGGTCTTCGCCAACCGCTTTTGCTTCACCAGCAATGCCAATGCTTGGAACCGACGGCCTCCGGCGGGGATCTCGAACTTGCCGGTCTCGGTCCCATCATCGTCCAACACGGGCCGCACGCTCAGGCTTTGCAAGAGGCCGCGGCGTGCGATGTCTTCGGCCAGTTCCTCAACGGACACGCCAGCCTTGATACGCCGCACGTTGGACTGGCTCAGCACCAGCTTGTCGAAAGGGATATCCCGGGACGGGGACAGGGTGATTTTCTGGACAGTTTTCGTCATCAGATCTTCTCCACGACAGGCACCGGAAGCCGCTCTCCCGATCTCACTTCCCGTCACCCTCAAACCAACACTCCTTTGCCTCTCGATAATCGGATGGTTGCCAAGAGGCGACTTAACAGCTGTTAAGTCTGGCCAACTGAGCACCGACGACGTCGAAACTTAACAGCTGTTAAGCCGCACTTCGCCGTCCGATCAAAGCCATGACCATCGGACCGCAAGAGAATTCGCCCGCCGCGGCCTTGGACGTCAGCGCCCGCAAGTATCCACCCGGTGATCTGATGTCGGAAAAACGTTCCAGCATGGCCACGACGACGATCGAGGCTTGCTCTGGTCCCATGCAGCGCTGCGCTTCTTCCCAAGCGGAAACACTGATCCCCATGGCCGGCCGTACATGACAAGCCGCGTCGAAAAGCTGGTGCCAGTGTCGAACGTCGCCCTGATAGAAAGTCTTGAGCGAGGGACAGCCAGCGATCACCAGGTGGAGTGGGATTTTCGGTACCCGCCTCGTGTCAGGCTCTTCAACGTCAGCCACAGGCTCATCCGTATCAATATCAGGCGCGCCACTCGCCGCCGCCCCGCCTTTTTCTAAGGCAGGTTCAAGATCTATAGATTCTTTATTTGAATTATGATGGTGACGCTCAAATTGGGCATCATTGGTGTTCATTTCTTCTGTTTCAGGGCCGTCTATGACATTACGCGCCTGGTCAAGGAGGGTCTCCAGTTCAGTCCGGAATGCCGACAGATCCTCAAGCGAAAGCTTGCGGCGAAGAGCGCGGGCTGTGAGGGAGGCCGTATCGCTGAGCTGGTCCCATAGGCCAAGCCCGGGCTGGATCTCCTCGCCGAACTCCGCCAGAGCGGCCAGGTCGCGACGCATGAGGCTCACCACCTCCCTCAGTCGCCGCACACGGTCCTCAGCCTCACGCACAGCCTCTGCGGCCCGTGCAATCTCCTCTGCCCGGCAATAGAGCGGGGAGAGATCAAAGCCGAAGGCCACGCGATCTTCGCCACGCTTGCGCACATACCGCTTCCCGTTGGGGCTATCGCGCCGCATGAGCAAGCCTGCGTCTACCAACCGGGCGAGGTGACGGCGCATCGTCGAGCAAGGCATGCCGTTCAGCCGCTCGCAGATCGCCTTGTTGGATGGGAAGACGACCATTTCGGTGTTCCCGCCAAGCGCATCGCCCGGAAAGAAGCTGAGAAGTCCCTGAAGAACGGTCAGATCGCGCTCGGAAACCCCAAAGGCTGCCTGCGCCTTGGACAACTCGCGGAGGAGCTCCCACTTGTTGACGGGCTTGCCTGGAACAGATGCCTCGGGCCGCTCGATCACGCGCAGATGGGCGTGCGATATCGGCCGCATAAACGGCGAAATTGGTGTGTACTCCATGAAAATATTCACGAAGGCAAAATTTGAGTGGCCCGCGAATCGCTTTGCGCTTGCGGGAGAGGGGCCAGATCGCTACATTCAGAGGTGCGAAAACTGAAGTTTTGTAGCGGGCTGGTCCCGTTCGAAACCTAATTAAGGTCTCGTGAAGCTAGCTTCTCGGGGCCTTTTTCATTCTTGCCTGTATCGTGCCTCCTTTTTGTTGGTTGCTCTTCCTCAGTCTTCTGAGCGCTTCCAGCGCTCATGAAGCTCGGTAAGCAGCTGCGGGGCGTTGCCCTCAAGCCAGCTGACAAATTCAGTATCCTCGGACTTCAACTCGAGCTTGAGTTGCTTGCCACGGCGTCCGGTCGTGACGGTTGCAGCACCGACCCCTGGAATGACCGTTTCAGGCTGGCTGCGCGAGCGAATCGAGGAAGTGGAGTGCTCGGTCTTCCCTGCCGCAGAAAGGACTGCCAAAAATGCCCGGTCGGACTTCTCATCTATTCCACCCGAATGGATTGACTTGGTTTCATTGGCCAAGGCTGCGAGTCGCTCGTGGTCCACATCTGCAGCCCCAATACACTTCTTGAGTTCCTCCCATCGGGGTCGGCCGATCCCAGGTGCCGCACCGATGGCCAGGACAAGATCTTCTCCTACGGTGCGGACAACGCTTAACAACTGCGAAACCCCAGCCTCGGTCAGATTGAGAACCTCGGCAACGCCCTTGTTGGTGCGCTCTGACTCGCCCAGGTGGTCCCCATCAAGCAAGGCAGCGGCTACGAGCGCGCGTTCGATAAAGCTCAGATCTCGCCGCTCCTGGTTTTCCAGCAACTGATCGCGAAGCGCCTGATCACCCTCCATTTCCGTGACAATTGCGCGGACCTTGATCCCAAGTTCTCTGCAAGCCTCAAGGCGACGGCGGCCATAGATCAGGCTGTAGCGATCACTCTCAAGTGGGCGCACTAGAATCGGAACACGTTGGCCGTTCTTGAAAATCGATGCCCTCAGACCCTCGATCTCGATCTGAAGTCGGTCATCTAACCGACCTGCAGTCTCGATATGACCGGGGTCGATTTCGAAAACACCACCTCGGAGCCTGCGCCCCTCAAGAGCGTCGGGCGCGTTGCGCAGGGTCTGCAAGGGCAGACCAAGTTTAGGCTTTCTTGCCATTGCGTCCCCACGTGTTCTGAATGATCGCAGCGATCTCGTCGTTGACGCCGTTCATGGAATCGATCGCGCGATCGAAAGTCTGGCGCGTGAATTCCTTCTTGTCGGCCTCATAGAGCGTCTGCTTTGTGAGCCCCGCATCCGAAATCGCAGTCGATTCGACCATGTGATTGGTCAGAACGGACCTGCCGAAAAGACCCCGGATGAAGGCAATGACCTCAGTTTGCGGTGCATCACCCACCTTGTAGCGAGTTGGCAGGAAACGCAGCCAGTCAAAGCGAAGGTTTGCGCCGGCGTCCCGGATGACGCCAAGCAGATCAGCGGTCATGCGCAAAAACTGCGACATAGACATGAGATCGAGCATCTGTGGGTGAACGGTGACAAGCACCCCGGAGGACGCCGACAAGGCAGACATGGTCAGGAAGCCAAGCTGCGGCGGACAGTCGATGACGACGACGTCATAGTCTGCTTCAACACTATCGAGCGCATCACGCACACGGGCAAAGAACGCGCGGGCGCCGCCTCGCTGGATGGCAGCCGGCGTCTCATGTTCGAATTCCATGAGCTCTAGGTTCCCGGGGATAAGGTCGAGGCCTCGGATGTAGGTTTTACGGATTACTTCCGAGATCGGGACCGGTTCATCATAGCGAACTGCGTCATACAGCGTTCCACCCTCCATCAGGTCCAGCTCAGGTTGGATGCCATGCAGCGCGGAAAAGGATGCTTGGGGGTCCAGATCGATCGCAAGGACACGATATCCCTTGAGAGCCAAGCGCTGCGCAAGGTGAGCTGATGTTGTCGTTTTCCCCGAGCCGCCTTTGAAGTTCACAACGGAGACAATCTGAAGCTCGTCACCGGCACGACGCCCCGGCACGTAGGTCCCAGGCTTCTTCGCGTTTGCCTCTAGGGCGTGGCGGATCTCCCAGATATCATCGAGTGTATACCGACGGTGGCTGCCCGCAGTGGTTTCGACGTCAGCGATCTTTCCTTCTCGATGAAGCTTGCGAAGGTAGGTATGATCGACGCCAAGCAACTCTGCCGCCTCGCCGCTAGTCAGGCTGCGCATGACTTTCTTGGCGTCGGGAGGGAAGCGGGCCGCACGTTGCGCATGAAGGTTTGACGCGAGAAGCTCTGCGTAGTGCCCGATGGCAATGTCTAGGTCCTGCTCAGCTTCGCTCATCTCTGCCTCGATTCGTGGGCGCGTTTTTTATATGACCGCGCGTTATTTATCGAGACTATTGCCCGAGCTATCAGATTCGTGCAAGCTCTTTCTAGATATG